>NZ_JASHAR010000004.1:0-115466 GCF_047465045.1 Streptococcus mitis | reverse complement strand
CAAGTACATCAGCAAGTACATCGGCTTCAACAAGTGCTAGCACGTCAGCAAGTACATCGGCCTCAACAAGTGCAAGTACGTCAGCAAGCACATCGGCTTCAACGAGCGCAAGTACATCAGCAAGTACGTCAGCAAGTACATCGGCTTCAACAAGCGCAAGTACATCAGCAAGTACATCGGCCTCAACAAGTGCAAGCACATCAGCAAGTACCTCAGCTTCAACAAGCGCAAGTACATCAGCAAGTACATCGGCTTCAACAAGTGCAAGTACGTCAGCAAGTACGTCAGCCTCAACAAGTGCAAGTACATCAGCAAGCACGTCAGCCTCAACAAGCGCAAGTACATCAGCAAGTACTTCAGCTTCGACAAGCGCAAGTACTTCAGCTAGCACGTCAGCAAGTACGTCAGCCTCAACAAGTGCAAGTACATCAGCAAGTACATCGGCTTCAACAAGCGCAAGTACATCAGCAAGTACATCGGCCTCAACGAGCGCAAGTACATCAGCAAGTACATCGGCCTCAACAAGTGCAAGTACATCAGCAAGCACATCGGCCTCAACAAGCGCAAGTACATCTGCAAGTACGTCTGTTGTAACAAGTAAGGGAATGCCAGAAAGCTTGTCACTTGATAGCTTAGATATTGATAGTATTATTACATCGGATTCAATTAGTACATCGGTATCACAATCACTATCATTGTCAACAAGCATTAGTCAATCAATGCCTCATTCTACTTCAACAAGTGCAAGCGGCTCAACATCAATGCCTCATTCGGCATCAACAAGCGCAAGTGCTTCAACATCAACGATTCATTCGACTTCAGCTAGTCAAGCTCCTCAAACTGAAACCACTAAGACACGTAAGCAATTACCAAATACTGGTGAAACTTCATCAATCTCATCTGCTCTCCTCGGAGCAGTGGCTGGTCTAACAGGGTTAGGTTTAGTAGCGAAACGCCGTAAAAATGATAATGAAGAATAAAGCGTATTGGTAGATAGTTGAGAATTGGCTAATCAGTCAGGAAAAACTCCAAGAGTTGAAAAAACTTTTGGAGTTTTTCTATCTGCCAACTGTATTGGGCTGATGGGAAAGTTACAACGTGGAGAGGAGTAAGATAGTTCTTCCTTTATATTAAAAATGTTGAAAGTTATAGTTACAAAGTTATTACAATGCTCCTAAAGAAATAGTATCCTTACTTATCTTAAAAAGTTAAGAAAAAGTCATAATAGAATCAGTATTTGGAAATTTTTATTCGCTTTAAAAGTTAGTAGTTATCTATGTAATTCTTTATGAAATAGTGTAAAAATGGTATAATGTATAAAGGAAATTTCTAAAAAGTCTCATTTTTAGAGTAGTTAATCATAAATAAGTTAGGGACTCAGGATAAGGGAGTATAATTGGAAGATTTAATTAGTGTAGTTATACCTGTGTATAATGTAGAAAATTATCTGGAAGAATGCATTCGAAGTGTTTTGAATCAGACTTATACGAATCTAGATGTAGTTCTGGTAAATGATGGTTCTACAGATACTTCGGGGGAAATATGTGATCGATTTTCTGAATTGGATAGCCGGATTCGTGTGTTTCATACTGAAAATAAAGGTGCAGCCTTAGCTAAAAACTTCGGTGTTGCTCAAGCACTCGGGGAGTATGTCCTTTTTGTAGATTCAGATGATATTGCTGAAAATAGAATGGTCGAAACTTTGCACAAACAAGTGGAAGAGACTGGAGCGGATATTGTAATTGGAAATTATTTTATTTATGATGAGAATGATTGCCAGTGTAAATTCTATGTTCTTGAAAGAGATTTTTGCATTGAGGAATTATCAGCTCAAGAATTAATTAATCGCCAAGCAGGGTATTGGCATTTAAATGCTTCAGCTTTTATTATGCCCATGTTTAAACTGTTCAAAAAAGACTTGCTATTGCAAGTTCCATTCACTAATGGTCGGCGTTTTGATGATGAAGCAACGATTCATAGATTGTTTATAAAAAGTCAGAAAACAATTTTTGTAAATGATAATCTTTATATCTATCGTGTTAGACAAGGCAGTATTATGACTTCGCAATTTGATATATCTTGGGTACAGGATATTTTGCAAGTATTTAGTTTAAAACTTGCGGATCTTATTCTTGCTGGTATTGATACTAGTGTTATGAGGACTCGTTTTGTGAATATTCTAAATGAATATAAATACTTATGTGAAACTTATAATCTTACAGATACTGATGAGTATAGAGAAATTTTGTTTAGATTAGATTTGTATAAGGGATAAGGAAGTAGCTATTGAAGTTACCTAGGATTGTCGTAGAAAAATTGAAGCTATATTGTACCATTTATGAGTAAAAAGGGGGAAAATAAATTTGGATGTTCCGATTAACTTTCAGGGGAATTATCACCATATTGAAATATCCGAGGGAGCTTGCCTTCAGATTGCTCAGGGGGTAACCATGCGATCTTTTACAAGTTTAGAAGTTTTCATGGGGGCAATTTTATCAATGGAAGAGGGAGTCTTTTTTAATGATCATTGTTCAATTCGGTGTACGGAAAAAATCACCATTGGACGTGATACTATGTTTGGGGATGGAGTCCGAATTTTTGATTCAAATCATAAGTTTAACAACTATCATGTGTTTAAAACTGCAATGAGTAGTGCACCGATTCACATTGGACGAGATTGTTGGATAGGAGCCAATACAGTTATTCTTAGAGGAGTTACTATAGGTGATAATGTTGTTATCGGGGCGAACTGTCTGATTTATCAAGATATTCCAAGTAATTCTATTGTGACTCATAGTGAACAATTAAAGATTACATCTAAAAATATTGCAAAATTTCATGCTTTTGTTTATACTTACTCAGATCAGTTGGAAGGCTTGGAGTATTTACTGATTAGTTTACCTGAAGTTGATTTTCATGTTGCAGCACCAACGAATGTATCAGACTATTTAAGGAGTTTTGAACGATTTAAGAATTTTCAACTGTATGAGTATTGTCAATCACGAGAAGTTTCAGATCGCATTTTAGAAATGGCTGATTTCTACCTAGATATTAACCATTGGAATGAGGTTGATGATATTATCGGACGTGCTTTAGAAAGAGGAAAACCAATATTTGCCTTTGAAAATGTAGTTCATAGGAAAAATGAAGAGATACATGTATTCAGTTTGAAAGATGAAGATAAAATGGTTGCAACAATTCGTCATCAGTTAAAGGTAGATAGGAATGGAGAATAGATAATGCAGTATAATGTTGCTAAACAAAAAAAAGCCATAGTACTTGGGGCTGATGGCAATTATATGGATAAGGTGGAAACGACGATAAAGTCAGTCTGTAGTCATAATAGGGATATAAAATTTTATATCTTCAACAGTGATTTTCCTACAGAGTGGTTTCAATTGATGAATAAAAGACTATCTGTTTTAAATTCGGAGATTGTAAATATAAAAATTACAGATGATACAATCAATCATTTTAATCTTCCTACACCACATCTCAGTTCTGCAGCCTATCTTAGATATTTTATTCCTAATTTTGTTAATGAAAAGAGAGTTCTCTATCTTGATAGTGATATTGTGGTAACATCCTGTTTAACATTATTGTTTGAAAAATCCTTAGATGGTTATCCACTTGGAGCTGTTCCTGATTTACCCAATACTTATGATGGATTTAATTCAGGAGTTCTTGTTATTGATACGGATATGTGGCGTGAGGAGAATATTTCAAAAAAACTCATTGATTTGACCGTAGAACACCACGAACATGTTTATGGGGATCAAGAAATTTTAAATATGTTTTTTAAAGATAGATGGAAGCGATTTGATGTAACTTTTAACCTACAGGTTGGTGCCGATGCCCATCGATATTATATGGGAGATTATGATTGGTACGAATTATTTGAAGGTATTCCGTGTATTATTCACTATACTACAGAGAATAAACCGTGGAAACATTTTCGATTTAATCGTTTTCGAGATATTTGGTGGTTTTACTATGGTTTAAATTGGAATGATATTTTATTACGAACTCATGTTTTGAAAGAAACATTTGTAGAATTGATTTCACCACCATTGCAACATGCTAGTATTTTTACGAATACAGGAGATCTTGAGGGGATCAGTTATCTACTAGAAAAATTACCAGATGTCCAATTTCATATTGTAGCACCAACATATTTTTCGCCAAATATTATTGAATTACAAAGCTATTTAAATTGTTACATTTATCCATGTGCTGATCCTAAAATGAAGCAGGATATCATAGACAAAACAGATATTTGCTTAGATATTAATTATGGGCCAGCTATGGATCAGGTGTTACAGGAAATGGTTAGACGAGGAAAGACAATTTATTCATTTGATTGCACCAATCATTTTTTCAATGGGGAAAGCACAGTTTTTACAGTGAATGAAATAGATGAATTGATTAGAAAAATACAAAAACTAGGAGATAAGAATGCCTCAAAAAGTGATTGCTCTTGGAGCTGATGTCCATTACCTTGACAAGGTAGAAACCGTGATAAAGTCGGTTTCGGTTCATAACCACGATGTGAAATTTTATGTGTTTAATGATGATCTACCTAGTGAGTGGTTTTTATTGATGAGAAATCGTTTAAAGGTTATTGGTTCTGAGATTGTCAATGTTAAAAAGACAGAGCATAATCTCCATGATTTTCATTTACCTAATAATATTATATCCTATGCGGCATATTTTAGATATTTCATAGCAGACGAAGTGTCAGAAGATAGGGTTTTATACCTGGATTCGGACATGATTGTCCATGATAAACTGGATGACTTATTCTCCCTAGATTTACAGGGTTATGCAATTGCAGCCGTTCAAGATCATGATATGAATGGTTTGGTATCAACTTTTAACTCAGGTATGTTATTAATTGATATTAAAAAATGGCGGGAAAATAATTCGACAAAAAGATTATTGGAGTTGACTGCCCAACACCATGAACATGTTTATGGAGATCAAGGTATTCTTAACATGTATTTTGGTGATCAGTGGTTGCATTTGGATAAAGAGTATAATTTTATGGTTGGTTTAGATCAATTTTTACATTTAAATGGAAATAGCGAATGGTATAATTCTTCTTATTATGGTCATCGTGTTCCAAAGATTATCCATTATACTACAGAATATAAACCTTGGACTCATTTGACCTTAACACGTTTTCGTAAGTTATGGTGGTTTTATTATGGATTGAATTGGAACGATGTATTGTTGAATGTAGATATTACTAAACGATCCTTTAATGAACTAGTAGGAGCTCCCTTGTACAATACTTGTATTTTTACAAATAGTGCAGCTATGGAATCATTGGTGTATCTCTTGTCTGAACTGCCAGAAGTACATTTTACTGTTTTGGCACATACAAATTTCGCTCCCTTCGTCGTTGATTTGCAATCTTATTTAAATTTGTCACTTTTCCCTAATTTTAATCGTTTTAATCTGAAGGAAACCTTGGATAAGATGGATTTTTACCTAGATATCAATCATGAAGGGGAGATTGCCAATATTATCGAAGAAGTTCATAAACGAAATAAGCCAATTTTTACTTTTGATAACACTAGTCATGATTCAAGTGGAAGAAGTCATATTTTTTCATCATCGGAACCGGAGAAGATGGTAGAAGCTATTAAAAAATATTGCGCACGATTAAGTAATTAAAAGGATTTATATGAAGGCAATTGTACTTGCTGGGGATAAACATTATCTTACCCCAATACTCACAACAATAAAGTCTATTTTGTATTATAATCAAAATGTTAAGATTTATATTCTACATCAGAATATCCCTAGCGATTGGTTCCATGAACTCAAGGTTCAAGTAGAAATGCTAGGAAGTATAGTAGAGGATATTTATATCGGTGATGTGATTAATCCTGAATGGAAAACACAAGCACACATCTCACCCATTGCTTACGCTCGATACTTAATTCCACGGTTGACTACAGAAGATAGAGTAGTCTATTTAGATAGTGACATCATTGTACATGGAGATTTGAGTCCGCTCTTTGACTTGGATTTGGGAGACTACTCTTTAGCGGCAGTAAGGGATGTTGATGGTAATGGATTTAATTCAGGGATGCTGGTCATTGATTGTCAAAAGTGGAGAGAAAAAGATGTTACTTCCTTGTTGTTTGATAAGACAGTGGAGTACATGTCTTACCTTAATCAGAATACTACAGAGGACTTCAATGGGGATCAAACCATTTTTAATTTAGTCTTCCAGAATCATTGGCTAGAGTTGGATAAGCATTTTAATCTTCAAGTTGGGCATGATGTCATCGCATTCTATAGTCATTGGGATTCACATTTTGAATTGGATCAAGAACCATTGATTATCCATTATACGACCTATAGAAAACCATGGTCCACACTGATGGGCTATCGCTATCGGGATTTATGGTGGGCTTTTCGAGACGTTAGTTTCGATCAAATTGCGGACCATTACGCAGGATGTTTTACTATCAAAAGAGTTTATGACCTTCACAATGTCAATCTATTTACATTTACAGATTCACAGGATGTTCTTTATATTGATGAACTAGCCCAAGCTTTGCCTGATGTTGGGTTCCATATTGGTGCCTATACAGACATGGGTGATATTCTTCTAGCTTTAGAAAAATATCCAAATGTGTACTTGTATCCTAGTATGGTAGGGGTGGTGATTGATGAAATGATTGAGAAGTCAGAGGCCTATTTGGATATTCATACGGGAAGTCCTATGGAATTCATTGTCAATCGTTATATTAGTGCAAGCAGACCAGTATTGACTTTTGATATAACCAATAAAAACCAATTGGAAAAAACAGTAGTTTCCTCTCAATCTCCACAGTCAATGATAGAAACTATTGAAGAGTTAAAGAAAGATAAAATAGCCATGAGGGCAATTGTTTTAGGAGCTAATTACCAATATGCAGATAAGGTGCTAACTACAATCAAATCAATCTGCTGTCATAATCAAGGACTTCGTTTTTATCTGATTAACAGCGATTTTCCGACAGAATGGTTTTATAATCTCAATCGTAAGTTGAAGAAGCTAGACTGTGAAATTGTTAATGCCCGTGTCAATAGTTCTCACATAAGTCAATATAAGACCAATATTCACTATGCAACATTTTTACGTTATTTTATTTCGGATTTTGTTGAGGAAGATAAGGTCTTATATCTAGACTGTGATTTGGTTGTCACAAGAGACTTAAGTCCTCTGTTTGATTTCGACTTGGGAGACTATCCATTGGCGGCAGTCAAGGATCTGGGGGCTCAAGTATATTTTAATGAGCATGGCTTCAATGCAGGTGTTTTGTTAATCAATAATCGCCTTTGGAAACAAGAAGAGGTTCGCAAACAACTGATTGAAATGACCAATGAGTTACATGACAAAGTTGCCCAAGATGATCAAAGTATTTTGAATATCTTATTTAAAGACCGCTGGTTAGCTTTAGACTTTAAATATAACTGTATTACCTTGCACACACATTTCTCGGATTATCGACCAGAGCTTGGAACTTATCCACCGATTATCCATTACCTGACAGAGAGAAAACCTTGGGGACTTTACGAGCGCTCCATTTATCGTGATGTTTGGTGGTATTATAATGCCCAAGATTGGTCGGATATGAGTCAGCCAACTCCTTGTCTTACCAAAAGTCAGGTGAGTCAATACACAGGAGTTCAACATTCAGCTTTTATTTATACATTCTCGTGTGATTTGAAAAATATAGTATATTTAATTGAAAATTTGCCAAATATAAAGTTTTATATAGCTGCTCCTGTTACGGTGGCAGATAGTATTACAGCTTTGCTGGCGTATCCAAATGTTTCAGTTTTATCTGATATCGCCGGACAACCAGCTTTGATAGATAGTTTGGTTGATGGCTGTGACTTCTTACTAGATATTAATGCTGATGTTGAAGTTGATGACATTATTGGACGTTTTCAACAAGTGGGAAAACCAGTGTTTGCTTTTGAAAGTGTTGCTCACGGTAAGCAAGGGCAGTTCCTCTATGACCAAGAGCATCCTGAAGAGATGATTCTCGTTATTGAAGATTATTGTCAAAATGGGAAGTTGCCTGTAAAAAAGCTGCAATCCTATCCAAAGGTACTGGATATCCAGCAGAGTCTTGATTATATATTGGAACACCATTCTTCCGTTATTCGTTATGGGGATGGAGAAATGGATATTATGATGGGCCATGGGATTCCTTATCAAGACTATGATGAGACATTGGCGGAACAGCTTAGAAGAATGATCCAACTAGAAAGCTCTCCAGAATTGCTGGTTTGTCTTTCTGATGTTTTTGAAGTTTTGGAACGCTACAATCCCGAAGCTGTCAACTTTTGGAAAAAGCATTTAGAAAATTATAAAGAAGCCTATCATGGATTGTGCACAGCACCTTTCTATGGTTCGACTTTTATATCTCGTCCTTATATAGACCTCAAAGATAAGTCTGCTTCGGTAGCTCACTTTGAAAAATTAAAGAAACTTTGGGATAAACGAGATATCTTAATTGTCGAAGGTGAAAACTCTCGTTCAGGAGTTGGAAATGATCTTTTTGACAATGCTCAGTCAGTTGAGCGTATTGTCTGCCCTTCTAGAAATGCCTATAGTAAAGTTCAGGACATTCAAGAAGCGATTGAAAAGCATGTGGCTGGTAAATTAGTATTCTTGATGCTTGGGCCTACAGCCAAGGTTTTAGCTTATCACTTAAGCAAAAAAGGCATACAAGCAATTGATCTAGGTCACATTGATTCCGAATATGAGTGGTTTAAGATGGGAGCAACTTCAAAAGTGAAATTCTCACATAAGCATACCGCAGAGCATAATTTTGATCAAGAAATTCAACTGCTTGATGATGAAGTTTATAATGCACAAGTTGTTGTAAGGATTTAAACAAGAAAATGAAAATTAACATTACAAATATTTATGGCATGTCTGGTCAAAGTACAGCCCTAATCGCCCAGAATGAAACCGTTAAAATTGCAAGAAAGTTAGACTTTCACGAACTTGGCTTTTACTTTTACGATATTTATAGTGATAGTCAAGGTGAGTTGAATAGCCGTTTAGATGGTGTTTTAGCTAAGCTCGGTTATGGAGATATCGTCGTCTATCAATCTCCCACATGGAATGGCAGGGAGTATGATCAGGCCTTTATCAGAAAATGTAAGATTTTAAATGCTAAAATAATCACCTTCATACATGACGTACCCCCACTTATGTTTCCATCCAATTATTACTTGATGCCGGAGTATATTGAAATGTATAACCAATCGGATTTAGTAGTTGTTCCGTCAGAAAAAATGAAGGAACGTCTGATTAAGGAAGGGTTGACAGTTCAAAAAATTATTATCCAAGGAATGTGGGATCATGTTCATGACTATCCTTTGAGACGACCAGATTTTCAGAAAAAACTATATTTTGCGGGTAGTGTGGAGCGCTTTGAACACTTATCTAATTGGGCTTATTCAATTCCTCTCGATATTTTTTCCGAGTCTAATCAAGAGAATCCTAACCCAAGAGTTTCATTTAAAGGTTGGAAAACAGATACAGAGTTGCTTCTTGCTTTGTCAGAGGGAGGCTTTGGCTTAGTATGGGGAACCAGTGAAAATCCAACTGATGAGGAAGATTACTATCGATTGAATATCTCTCATAAAGTTAGTACTTATCTTGCTGCAGGGATTCCAGTAGTAGTGCCATCCTATCTCTCAAATGCTAGTTTCATACAAGAAAAAGGCTTAGGTTATGTAGTGAACAGTTTGGAAGAAGCAAATCGTCTTGTAGAGTACACGACAGCAGAAGCTTATCAACACATGGTTGAAAATGTATATAAAGTTAGTTATATCTTAAAAGAAGGATACTTTACAAAGAAATTATTGATTGCTGCAGTGATGCAGGTTTTAGATATCTAGAATAGGGTAGTTATGAATACCCCTCATCCATTAGGATGAGGGAATGACAGTAGTGGCAAACAGTCAATTTATAGATTTAGCTATATTCATCAGAATATTTCATCACTCGAATAAGGTAGGAGAAAAAAATTGAAGATAAAATTGACATCAGTCGTCGTGAAACGTGTTATGTGGACGATTTCTTTCTTGTTTATTTATGTTCTAGGAAGTAGATTGACTCTTCCGTTTATAAACGTTAATGATGCAAATTTTTTGGGTGGAACTGTAGCTTTTTTAGCTTTTTCTACTGCTATAACAGGTGGCAATCTTCAAAGCATCTCCCTATTTTCAGTCGGACTGTCTCCATGGATGTCGGCTATGATTTTATGGCAAATGTTTAGTATGTCTAAGAAGCTTGGTTTTGGTAGCTTACCACTTGAAGTTCAAGAACGAAGAAAAATGATATTAACATTTGTCATAGCTTTAATCCAGGCATTAGCCATTACCATAAATCTCCCTATTCAGTCGGGGGAGCATTATGGAATGGTCTTGATTTTGAATGTTCTGCTCTTGATTGCGGGCACTTTTTTCTTGGTCTGGTTATCGGATCTCAATTCTCAGTTTGGTGTCGGGGGTTCTATAGTTATCTTGATGTCCAGTATGGTAGCTAGTATGCCACAAAACATAGTCAAGAGTATTAAAGAATTACAGGTTAGTTTTTTATTTGTTGTACTATTACTTATGTTTTCTCTAGTTTTTCTATATACTGCTGTCATCATGCAGAGGGCACGCTATCGTATTTTAGTGAATAAGATTATGATTCACAATCGTTTTAAACGCTATTCTTATTTTGATATTCAGTTAAATCCTGCGGGAGGGATGCCTTTTATGTATGCCATGTCCTTGGTATCAATTCCGCAGTATGTTCTAATGTTACTCCAGATTATTTTTCCAAATGTTTCTTGGATACAGAACTGGATGGGCCAATTTGCAATTGGACGACCAATATGGCTATGTACATATATTCTAATATTGTTTGCATTGGGACTTGCTTTTTCTTTTGTCAATATGAGTGGAGAGGAAATAGCTGAAAAGATGAAAAAATCTGGAGAGTATATCTATAACATCTATCCAGGAGAAGCGACAAGTCGCTATATCAATTGGTTAATTTTGCGTTTTGCAATCATTGGTTCTACTTATACAGTTATTATGGCTGGCTTGCCAATGTTGATGGTTATATATGATCCGCGCTATATGCAACTAACGATGCTTCCAGGGTTATTCTTGATTTTTAACGGAATGGTGTTTAATATCAAAGAAGAGATTCATGCCTTGACGTTGAATGAGAACTATAGACCACTCTTAGAAATCAATTCATAATTGAGAGGAGAATATATGTATTATTTCATTCCTTTTTTGGAGCGTGACAATCAATCTTGGCAGACAAATATTGTGCCCTGGTATAGGACTCCTTATCGCTTAGAATTTGATGATATCTTGCACCAAATTCGGATTTTTAAACGCCAAGAATTAGAATCTAAAATGCTATGGTTGACTTATCATCCTCACCTGCGCTATTTGTTACACAGACAAGATTTATTGGAGTCTGATGTTTTCTCTGTTTTTGATGCTATTCAAAATATTGCAAATGAGGAGATGCACCCCTTACAACTGAAAGATTTAACATGGGATAAAGATTGTGACTTTATCTATACTCCCTTTGTAATTGCAGTTAAACAGCAAGGGGCGCTTTATGCTGAAGTTGAATATGGCTCAGAAGGTTTTATCAGCTATATTACTTATTTTAAAGATAATAAAATTGATTTTATTTGCTATTTTGATGATCGTGGCTTTTTATCTAGCCTTATAGAGTATGAGGATCAAAAACCAGTCAACCGTTATTATTACAATGCAAAAGGACAGTGGCAATTGAGGGAGAATTTGCAAGGGGGACAGCCAATTGTAAAGGTAAATCCAGCAGTAAGCTACCGTTTTGAAAAATTAACTTATGAGAGTATAGATGAAGTTATTTGGGAATTCTTAACAACATTTTTAAATCAAGACTATCAAGTTGGAGATTCATTTGTTTTGGCAGCTCATACCAGATTTCAAAATCAATTGTTAGAAAGATTGCCAGAAGAAGCTCCCAAAATTATAAGTTTCTTTATTGAAAGAAATCAAGCAGATGATTTACAAGTTCATCGTCAGGCAATAGAACAGTCTAGATTGTTGATTAGTGATAGGAAAGATTTTCTTGAACGATTGCAAGAGACTTATCCTCAATTTATTTCTAAAATGCATCATTTACCATCTTTTGATACGCGCTTGAAGTTAGGTCTTAGTCAACGATTAAAGGAATCAAAAATTTATGTCCAAATGGATATACAGATGCAACAAGATCCACAGATCTTGTATGAAATCTTATACTTCGTCTCGAAAAATCCTTTGACTGAGGTTGTTTTTTCAGTATTTAATGCAGAAGGATATCAAATTGAAGCTTTACAGAAGCAGATCGATTCGCTCATTATGGAGCGTCTCAATCTGAAGGAACTGTTAAAGGATTCCGTGGTATCTGATGCAGAAAATATATTAGAAGAAAATACCAGAGATTATTATCGCTTTAAGATTATCAATCTAAATGATGAGATGGGCTTAATTCGAGAATTGGAGTACACTCGTTTAATTGTTGATTTAAATCCAGTCGCAAATATTTATACTCAGATTGCAGGAATTAGTGCAGGAATTCCTCAAATCAACCTACAAGAGTCAGAATATGTTACTCACTTACAAAATGGGTATATCCTGTCGGATTTATCAGAATTTAGTAAAGCTGGACACTACTTTTTAGATACCTTGGAACATTGGAATCAAGCCTTAATTTACTCAATCGATAAGATTCGACAAAATACAGGTGAACAATTTGTAGACAAGTGGGAAAAATGGTTAGAGGAGGCAAAGGGTGAGCAATAAATTACAGATTTTGCAGATAGGTAGCAGAAACTGGCGTCATTATTATGAGATTCCTGAGAATATGGACTGGCATTTCTTTTGGCCAAAATCAACGACTGCAATAAGGAAGGTCATGAAAATGGAGGGATTAAAAACTTTTTCAGCTATTTTGGTTGAAAATCCTGAACATTTATCGGATTTGATTCCTTTGATGAAAAAGGTCACTCCTTATACTATTTTCTACCCAGATACAGCTGAGCCACAATCAAAAGATGTTCAAAATTTCTTGAAAAGAACCTGTGCTCAAGCAACAGATTTTTCAAAACCAGCAGAACTTTTACGTCTACTATCTAAGGCCTTGTTTAGAGGGCAGTATGGAGACAAGTTGGCCCCGATTGATATGCTTGTTAATCCTGCTTTTGCGGGGGAGGTTCGTTATAATGGTTATGAACATCTAGAACTCTTAGGAAAGTATGGTGAAGACTTCCGTCCCTTAATTAGCTGGAAATATAATATTCGAGCAAGCGAGTTTAACCCAGTAGAACTCTGGCTAGAATATGAGAAAGATTGGACTTGTGATATTCGCCTTGTTGTTCGGAATATCCAAGATGGGTCCACTGCTAGTTTTGTTAAAGAACGAGTTTTTACAGTTGAGGATATGGAGACCGCCCTTGTATTGGACGATGATTTTTCCTCATTTATCAGTATTTCTCTAGAAGCGCGAGGAGCAGGACGTCTGAGAATCGGAGCTCTTCACCAGCGTTTAACACGCTACCAATTTGGCAAGTATGTTCTAGGTGGAGGCATTATACATAATAAAAAGCGTGAGGAACTTAATTACTTTTTCTATCCAGGAGACTTTAAACCGCCTTTGAATATCTACTTTTCTGGTTATCGACGAGCGGAAGGATTTGAGGGGTTTGGGATGATGAGATTTCTTGGTGCACCCTTCCTTCTTTTTCAAGATCCGAGAATAGATGGGGGAGCCTTTTACTTGGGTGATGACTACCTTGAAAATGGCGTTCGAAATGTGATTCAAGAATATCTTGATTTATTAGGATTCTCAAATAAGGAATTAATTTTCTCGGGTATATCTATGGGGACCTATGGTGCTATGTATTACAGTTCTTTCTTTGAACCTAGGGCTGTTATTGTTTCAAAACCCTTGACCAATCTTGGATTGATAGCAGAAAGAGGCAGACTTGAGGCGCCTGGGCTTTTCCCTACCGCCTTTGACATTTTACGTCACCATTCTAAAGGAGATGCTAGTTTAGCTGCCATGAGATTCTTAGATGACCGTTTTTGGGTTCCTTTTAAACAGGCGGATTTTAGTCAAACAATTTTTGGACTCTCTTATATGAAAGAAGAAGACTATGACCCGCGTGCTTATGATGATTTAGTAGAGACACTCTATCATTCTGGTGCTCGTATCATGTCAAAAGGGACTTCAGGTCGACATAACGATGATAATGACACAACTATAACTTGGTTCATGAATTTTTATAAAATGATATTAGAGAAAAATTTTGGGAGAAAGTTTTGATGGTTATCAAAAGGACTAGAGAGATTTATTGGGGAGAATTTAAAGGGGCCAGTTTAGGAGACTTGAAAGAGAATAGTTTTTTATATGGTTCAGTTGTTATTTATCATTCGCGAAATCATGTTTATTTTGAAAATGGTATGGTGAATTCTGGTACTATGATTCATGAGTGGACCTCAAGTTTTAATTTTCAAGGAAATCGTTTAACTCCAACCTTGCCTCTTTTAAAAAAGGGGCATCGTTATCGTTTGGTTAGTCAAATGACTGTTCAGCCCCAAAAAGGTTTGTATTTTAGACTCATTTTTATGGATCGTTATGATAAGCAGATTGGTCAAGTGATTGAAAAGAATTTTGATTTCACCTTTATCTATCCAGAAGAAGCCTATCATTATAAAGTCCAACTGTTGAGCGCAGGATTACAATCAGTTGACTTTCATTCATTTTCAATAGAAGAGGACTATTCTAAACAAGATGTGGAATAATAGACAGTTGAGCAAGGTAAAAAAAATCTTGCATCAAATTAATCTAAAAAAAGAAGAGATGGCCTCGCTAACAGATGCTGAATTGGCAGGTAAAACTCAAGAATTTAAAGAGAGGTTGGCTACTGGAGAAACCTTAGATGATCTTTTAGTGGAAGCTTTTGCAGTTGTACGTGAAGCTGATAAGCGGATACTAGGAATGTTTCCCTATGATGTACAGGTCATGGGTGGGATTGTTATCCATCAAGGGAATGTTGCGGAGATGAATACAGGTGAGGGGAAAACCCTGACTGCTACGATGCCAATCTATCTCAATGCTTTATCAGGTCAAGGTGTAATGCTGGTGACTACTAACGACTATCTTGCTAAGCGTGATGCAGAGGAGATGGGTCGAGTCTATGAGTTCTTAGGTTTGACAATTCGTATCCCATTTTCTGAAGACGATGAGGAAGAGTTAACGTCCGAAGATAAGGGAGAAATTTATAGTGCGGATATTATCTATACTACTAACAGTGGTCTTGGTTTTGACTATTTGATTGATAATTTAGCATCAAGTGAAGACAAAAAGTACATGGCAGAATTTAACTTTGTTATTGTAGATGAGGTAGATTCAGTTTTGTTAGATAGCGCTCAAACTCCCTTAGTTATTTCAGGTTCACCTAGGGTACAATCCAATTTTTATGGAATTATTGACACCTTGATGACAACTTTAATAGAGGGAAAAGACTATATTTTTAAAGAAGAGAAAAAAGAAGTATGGCTTACTACTATTGGTGCTAGAACTGCGGAGAGCTTTCTTGGAATTGATAACCTATATTCTGAAGAACATAGTGTACTAGCCAGACATTTGACCTTTGCTTTACGAGCTCATACCCTATTTAAAAGGGATAAAGACTATATTATTCGGAAGGGTGAGAAAGATGACGAACTGGTTCTAGTGGATCAAAGTACAGGTCGTTTATTAGAAATGACCAAGCTTCAAGGAGGTTTGCATCAAGCTATTGAGGCAAAGGAGCAGGTTCCTCTATCTGAAGAAACTAGGGCAATGGCTTCTATAACATATCAAAGTTTATTTAAGAAATTTAAAAAGATTTCTGGTATGACTGGTACTGGAAAAGTTGCAGAGAAGGAATTTTTAGAAACCTATGGTATGTCAGTTGTGAAAATTCCAACTAACCGAAAGAACCAGCGAATTGATTATCCGGATAATCTCTACGTTACGTTACCTGAAAAAGTTTATGCCTCGCTTGATGAGATTAAGTATTATCATAAAAAAGGGAACCCTTTATTGATTTTTGTGGGTTCGGTTGAGATGTCGGAACTTTATTCTTCTCTCTTACTGCGAGAAGGAATTGCTCATAATGTTTTGAATGCTCATAATGTAGCTCGTGAAGCGCAGATGATTGCAGAGTCTGGTCGCATGGGAGCTGTGACAGTTGCGACTTCAATGGCTGGTCGAGGTACAGATATTAAACTTGGACCTGGAGTTGCGGAGCTTGGAGGCTTAGTGGTTATTGGTACGGAGCGCATGGAAAGTAAGCGAGTTGACTTACAGATTCGAGGGCGTTCGGGACGACAGGGAGATCCGGGCTTATCGAAATTTTTTGTATCACTGGAAGATGATGTGATTAAAAAATTTGGTCCTTCTTGGGTCCATAAGATGTATAAGGACTATACAGTGAACAAACATATAAGTCCTGAGCTCCTAGAAGGAAGACGCTATCGAAAATTAGTGGAAAAAGCGCAAAAAGCAAGCGATAGCGCCGCTAGATCAGCGAGAAGTCAAACCTTAGAATATGCTGAGAGTATGAATATCCAAAGAGAGATGGTCTATAGTCAAAGAAATCGTTTGATTGATGGGACTGAGGATCTAGATGGTTTTGTTGTAGATGTACTAGATGAGTTCATAAAAAAGAGTTTGTCAAACGAACAATTTGAAAGCAAAGAGGAATTGTATCACTTTATCGTAAAAAATATCAGTTTTCTTTATCATGCAGTTCCTCAAGAGTTGGATATGACGGATAAGGATGCCATTAAACGAGTTTTGGAGACAACAGTCCAAAAAACTTTACAAGAGAAACGAACACTTCTGGAAATTCATGACTTCTTTTCAGATTTTCAGCGTTTGGCCTTGCTAAAGGCTATTGATGATAATTGGGTTGAACAAGTAGACTATCTTCAACAATTAACTTTTGCGATTGGCGGGCAATCAGCTGCTCAAAAGAATCCTATTGTCGAATATTATCAAGAAGCTTATCATGGATTTGAAGAGATGAAAAGGCAAGTCAAAAAGGATATGGTTCGAAACCTTCTATTGAGCAGAGTAGACATTTCTCCAAAAGGTGAAATCGTGACTCATTTTCCATAAGAGGAGAAAATATGACAATTTACAATATAAATTTAGGACTTGGATGGGCTAGTAGCGGTGTTGAATACGCACAAGCCTATCGTGCTGGTGTTTTTCGGAAATTAAATCTGTCCTCTAAGTTTATCTTTACAGATATGATTTTAGCCGATAATATTCAGCATCTGACAGACAATATTGGTCTTGATGACGATCAAGTTATCTGGCTTTATAATCATTTCACAGATATCAAGATTGCGCCGACTAGCATGACAGTGGATGATGTCTTGGCTTACTTTGGTGGTGAAGAAAGTCACAGAGAAAAAAATGGCAAGATTTTGCGTATCTTCTTTTCTGACCAAGATAAGTTTGTCACCTGTTATTTGGTTGATGAGGACAAGGACTTGGTTCAACATGCTGAGTATGTTTTTAAAGGAAACCTGATTCGTAAGGATTACTTTTCTTATACGCGTTATTGTAGCGAGTATTTTGCCCCTAAGGACAATGTTGCAGTCTTATACCAAAGAACTTTCTACAATGAAGACGGGACTCCGGCCTATGATATCTTGATGAATCAAGGTAAGGAAGAAGTTTATCGTTTCAAGGATAAGATTTTCTATGGGAAGCCAGCCTTTATGCGAGCTTTTATGAAATCCTTGAATTTGAACAAGTCTGATTTGGTTATTCTCGATAGAGAGACAGGCATTGGACAGGTTGTTTTTGAGGAAGCACAAGCGGCTCATCTGGCGGTAGTTGTCCACGCGGAGCATTATAGTGAAAATGCTACAAACGAGGACTATATCCTTTGGAATAACTACTATGATTACCAGTTTACCAATGCAGATAAGGTTGATTTCTTTATCGTATCCACTGATAGACAAAATGAAGTGTTGCAAGAGCAATTTGCCAAATACACCCAGCATCGTCCAAAGATTGTTACCATTCCTGTAGGAAGTATTAATTCCTTGACGGAGTCAAGTCAGGGACGTAAGCCCTTTTCTTTAATTACCGCTTCGCGTCTGGCCAAAGAAAAACACATCGACTGGTTGGTTAAAGCGGTCATTGAGGCTCGTAAGGAAATACCTGAACTAACCTTTGATATTTATGGTAGTGGTGGAGAAGATTCTCTGCTCAGAGAAATTATTGCAAATCATCAGGCTGAGGACTATATCCAGCTCAAGGGACATGCGGAACTTTCGCAGATTTATAACCAGTATGAGGTCTACTTGACTGCTTCAACCAGTGAAGGTTTTGGATTAACTCTGATGGAAGCAATTGGTTCAGGTCTACCCCTAATTGGTTTTGATGTGCCTTATGGCAATCAGACCTTTATAGAGGATGGTCAAAATGGCTATTTGATTCCAAGTTCATCTGACCATGTAGAAGACCAAATCAAGCAAGCTTACGCAGCTAAGATTTGCCAACTGTATCAAGAAAATCGTTTGGCGGATATGCGTGCCCATTCTTATCATATTGCAGAAGGTTTCTTAACCGAAGAAATTTTAGAAAAGTGGAAGAAAACAGTAGAGGAGGTGCTCCATGATTGAACTTTATGATCGTTATAGTCAGGAAAGTCAAGATTTACATGAAAGTCTAGTAGCTACTGGTCTTTCTCAACTTGGAGTGGTCATCGATGCAGATGGTTTTCTGCCTGATGGTCTGGTATCTCCTTTTACCTATTATCTAGGTTACGAGGATGGAAAACCTCTCTATTTTAACCAAGTCCCTGTTCCAGCTTTTTGGGAAATTTCAGGCAATAATCAGTCTGCTCGTATTGAGGATATGACACAGGAGAGAGCCGTTATTCATTATGCTGATGGAATGCAGGCTCGCTTGGTTAAGCAAGTAGATTGGAAAGACCTGGAAGGTCGAGTCCGTCAAGTTGATCATTACAATCGTTTCGGAGCTTGTTTTGCTACAACGACCTACAGTGCAGATAGTGAGCCGGTGATGACGGTTTACCAAGATGTCAATGGTCAGGAGGTGTTACTTGAAAACCATGTGACGGGTGATATCTTATTGACCTTACCTGGTCAACCTATGCGTTACTTTGCAAATAAGGTTGAATTTATCACCTTCTTTTTGCAAGATTTGGAAATAGATACAAGTCAGCTTGTCTTTAATACTCTAGCGACTCCTTTCTTGGTTTCCTTCCATCATCCAGATAAATCTGGCTCAGATGTTTTGGTTTGGCAGGAACCTCTCTATGATGACATTCCAGGCAATATGCAGTTGATTTTGGAAAGCGCTGATGTGCGTACTAAGAAAATCATCATTCCCAATAAGGCAACTTATGAGCGCGCTTTAGAATTGACTGACGAGAAATACCATGATCAGTTTGTGCATTTGGGTTACCATTATCAGTTCAAACGTGATAATTTCCTAAGGCGAGATGTCTTAATCTTGACCAATTCCGATCAAATTGAGCAAGTAGAAGCAATCGTAGAAGCCTTGCCTGATGTTACTTTCCGCATCGCAGCGGTTTCAGAGATGTCTTCTAAGTTATTAGACATGCTTCGCTATCCTAATGTGGTCCTTTATCAGAACGCTAGTCCACAGAAGATTCAGGAACTGTATCAGTTGTCTGATATTTATTTGGATATAAACCACAGCAATGAGTTATTGCATGCAGTGCGTCAAGCCTTTGAACACAATCTCTTGATTCTTGGATTTCATCAGACAGTGCACAATAGACTTTATATCGCTCCGGATTATCTATTTGAAAGTAGTGAAGTTGCTCCTTTGGTTGAGACAATTAAGTTGGCTCTTTCAGATGTTGATCAAATGCGTCAGGCACTTGGAAAGCAAGGCCAACATGCCAACTATGTTGATTTGGTACGATATCAGGAAACCATGCAAACTGTTTTAGGAGGTTAACATGTCAGATGAAGATTTATTTTACAAAGACGTTGAAGGTCGCATGGAAGAGTTGAAGCAAAGACCGATTAAGAAGGAAAAAGAAACCCGAGGGGAAAAGATTAGTAAAACTTTTTCACTCTTACTGGGCTTGATGATTCTGATTGGTTTGCTCTTTACTTTGCTGGGGATTTTGAGGTAGACCTATGATTGAAATACTGATTGTTTTAGCTATTGTCCTATCTCTTGCTTTGATTGTATTGGTGACCATACAACCCCGTCAAAATCAATTATTCTCTATGGACGCGACTAGTAATATTGGTAAACCAAGCTACTGGCAGAGTAACACCTTGGTCAAGGTTCTTACTTTATTGGTGAGTTTGGCCTTATTTGTCTTATTACTAACCTTTATGGTAATAACTTACAAATAAAAGAAAACTTCAGATATTCACCTTTTGTGATTGGTCTGAAGTTTTCTTTTTTACTGTCCATATTTTTGGTAAAAATCAACTTTTACTTGGATGAAGGTTTTTGCTTCACGTAGGAGTTGAAGAAGTGTGGCACGGGTTTCAAATTCTTCTCTTGTCTTGGGTAGACTGCGGTTCCGAAAGACTTCCAGATAACGTTCAATTTCATCTAGCAAATCAGAAGCAGGATTGGTCTGGCTCAGTTGACCTGCAATTTTTGAAAAGAGTTGGGCCAAAATCAGGCTCTCACTGGCAGCTAGGTGACAGGTGTTGATTTGCTGGGCCATGTTTCGCAGGATGCGACTTTGTCGCTGTCTCATCTCAAAATAGTGAATATGGTAATCGGTCTGGTGAAAGAGGTGGTCAGAATGATCCAAATAGACCAGTCTGTGGGCTTCTTCCAAAAGGGTGTCTAATTCATCTACCAGCTGTGCTCGGTTGCGTCCATCCCCTCTGGATAAATAATATTTGAAGCGCTGGAGGATATCTTTTAACTTTTCTTCTACCAATGTGTGGTAGTGATGAATTTCCTCTTCTCGTGAAGGCATATAGAGATTGACAAGTAAGGCAAATCCTGTACCGATAGCAAAGAGAAGAAATTCATTGACTAGGAGGTCTGGAGAGGTTGACTCTTGCACCAAGAGATGGCTAACCAAAACGCTACTTGGTGTGATGCCAATTTCCCAGCCCATTTTGTAGGCTAGAGGCACATAAAGGGCTAGATAGAGGCCAAGGCTCCAGATATGAAATCCGCTCAAATGAA
Source organism: Streptococcus mitis (assembly GCF_047465045.1). Taxonomy (GTDB): domain Bacteria; phylum Bacillota; class Bacilli; order Lactobacillales; family Streptococcaceae; genus Streptococcus; species Streptococcus mitis_DT. The sequence goes on along the minus strand of NZ_JASHAR010000004.1, from coordinate 94,165 downwards.
AAGCCAGAACACCGATAGCTAGAGCTAGGAGCATGGAAAAGAGTCGATTGCGGGCCAGTTTTAAGGTACTTCTACGGGTATCAGATAGGCTCAAGAGGGCGATGATTCCAGCTGAAACTGCTGAGGAGAGATTGAGAAAATAAGCAAGAAAGCAGGCAAGACAGGTAGCTAAGATGAGCTTGGTCGTACGTTGGCTAATAGACATAAGAATTTCCTAGTAAGTTAGATAAAAGCGTAAAAGACAAGACCTGAGCAGGCTTGTCTTTATGAGTTATTTCTTACGGGCTGCTGCGTATTCGGCAACGGCAGTAAAGAGGACGTCTGTAGAAGAGTTGAGGGCTGTTTCACATGAGTCTTGGATGACACCAATCACAAATCCAACTCCGACAACTTGCATGGCAATATCGTTAGAAATACCAAAAAGGCTACAAGCAACTGGGATAAGAAGGAGGGATCCTCCGGCAATACCAGAAGCACCACAGGCTGAGATAGCTGCTACCACACTAAGGACAAAGGCTGTCGCAAAGTCAACAGGGATTCCAAGAGTATTTACTGCAGCAAGGGTTAAAACGTTAATAGTAATCGCTGCCCCGGCCATGTTGATAGTAGAGCCGAGTGGGATAGAAACAGAATAGGTATCTGGATCTAGTCCAAGGTCGTGACAAAGTTTCATGTTGACAGGGATGTTAGCCGCAGAACTACGAGTAAAGAAGGCTGTAACACCGCTGACACGCAAACATTTCCAAACGAGGGGATAAGGATTTCTCTTCATAAAGAGAAAGGCAATCAATGGATTGACAACCAGAGCGACAAAGAACATGGTTGTCACCAAGAGGGCAAGCAAGATTCCATAGTTGGCTAGACTGCCGATTCCCTTATCAGAGATAGTTTTGAAGACAAGGCCAAGGATTCCAAAGGGAGCTAGGTTGATGATCCATTCGACAATCTTAGAAGTCACATCAGCCATAGTTTTCAGCAATTCTTTACTGTTTTTGCTGGCCTCTCTCATAGCAATCCCGAAAACAACTGCCCAAGATAGGATACCGATGTAGTTGGCTGCGACAAGGGCATTGACTGGATTGTCAACCAGTTTTAGCAAGAGGTTGCTGAGGACCTGGCCAATTCCATCTGGTGGTGCGATTTCTGTATTGGCACTATTTAAGGTAATCTCAACAGGGACGATGAAACTTGCTAAGACAGCAACAAGAGCAGCAGCAAAAGTTCCTACCAAGTAAAGGAAGATAACCGTTTTCATGTTGCTATCTTGTCCCTTTTGATGTTGGGAAAGGGCGTTAGCAACGAGGGCAAAGACTAGAATAGGTGCGATGGCTTTTAGACCGCCAACAAAGAGATCTCCGAGTAGACCAATTCCTGAAATGTTAGGAAGTGTCAGCCCTAGGGTTCCTCCAATAAGCATGCCAATCAAAATCCGTTTGATTAGGCTTGCCTTATTCCAAGCATGAATGAATTTTTTCATAACAATCTCCTTTGTTGTGTAATGTTTATGATTATAGTATAAATATGAACTAAAATCAAGAATTTTCTGTCTATTTTGGCTATTATTTTTGAATATTTATGGAGATTCATCACTTGTGAAAGTATGGTATAATAAATGAAAGGAGTTTTCTATGAAAGAATTTATTCAAACCTACCTCAATAAGCTTGATATAACAACGATTATTGAGAATATCTTAACCAAGTTACTTTCTCTTTTATTCTTATTTTTACTCTTTTATATAGCTAAGAAATTGCTCCATACCATGGTGCAGAGAATTGTTAAACCTTCTCTAAAAATGTCTCGTCATGATGTCGGGCGTCAGAAAACCATCTCACGTCTGTTAGAAAATGTGTTTAATTATACCCTTTATTTCTTTTTACTTTACTGCATTTTGTCGATTTTAGGTTTGCCAGTTTCTAGTTTGCTGGCAGGGGCTGGGATTGCTGGGGTGGCTATTGGGATGGGAGCCCAAGGTTTTCTGTCTGATGTCATCAATGGCTTTTTCATCCTCTTTGAACGTCAACTGGATGTGGGAGATGAGGTTGTTCTGACAAATGGTCCTATTACTGTATCAGGCAAGGTGGTTAGTGTTGGCATTCGAACAACGCAACTCAGAGGAGAAGATCAGGTTCTGCACTTCGTTCCCAATCGGAATATCACCGTCGTCAGCAATTTCTCACGCACAGACTAGACCTGTTATTTTAAGTAATTTGTGGTACAATAGAAAGAGTTTAATAAAGGAGAAAAGATGGTTTTAGAAAAGCAGTTGGGCAATGGTTGTACCTGGATAGACCTTGATGTGGATAAGATTAAAAATATGGAAGATCTTTCTGACATCTATGGATTGGACAAGGAAACCATTGAGTATGCTCTGGATAGAAATGAACGAGCTCATATGGATTATAACCGTGAAACGGAGACGGTAACCTTTATTTATAATGTTCTTGATTTAGAAAAAGACAAAGAATATTATGAAGCGATTCCCATGACCTTTATCGTCGAAAGACAACGAATGATTACCATCAGCAACCATAAGAATGCTTATGTCATTGATCAGATGTCAGCTTATCTGGATAGCCATGAGTCGCTTTCTATTTACAAGTTTCTCTTTGCTGGTTTAGAGATTATCAGTAACGCTTATTATCCTGTCATTGAAGAGATGGATAAAAGTAAGGACGAAATTAGTGCCTTGCTACGTCAAACTACAACAAAGAAAAATCTCTTCGCCCTCTCTGACTTGGAGACTGGTATGGTTTACTTGACAGCAGCAGCAAAACAAAATCGACTCCTCTTGGAACATATCCAGGGCCATGCTCTTTATCGGAGATTTAATGATGTCGAACGAGAGCAGTTTGATGATGCCATGATTGAAGCCCATCAGTTGGTGTCTATGACAGACTTGATTTCTCAAGTCTTGCAACAACTCTCAGCTTCTTACAACAACATCCTAAACAATAACTTGAATGATAGTTTGTCAATTTTGACTATTATCTCCGTCTTACTAGCAGTACTTGCGGTTATTACAGGTTTCTTCGGAATGAATGTTCCTCTACCATTTACAGAAGAGCCAAATGCTTGGATTTATATCTTAATGACTAGCTTGATTTTATGGGTGGCCTTATCTCAATGGCTGAAGAAAATTACTAGAAAATAAAAGAAAAGGAGCCAAAATGGTGATTGAAAACTACATGCCAGACTTTGCTGTGGAAGCAGTCTATGATCTGACAGTCCCAAGCCTGCAGGCGCATGGAATCAAGGCTGTTTTGGTCGATTTGGACAATACCCTCATTGCTTGGAACAACCCTGACGGGACGCCAGAGATGAAGCAATGGCTACATGATCTTCGGGACGCGGGCATTCGCATCATTGTGGTATCAAATAACACTAAAAAACGCGTCCAACGAGCAGTTGAGAAATTTGGGATTGACTACGTTTATTGGGCTCTGAAGCCCTTCACATTTGGGATTGACCGTGCCATGAAGGAATTTCATTATGAGAAAAGTGAAGTGGTCATGGTTGGCGACCAGCTCATGACAGATATACGAGCAGCCCACCGTGCAGGCATTCGCTCGATTTTAGTCAAACCCTTGGTCCAACATGACTCGATCAAAACGCAGATTAACCGAGCTCGTGAGCGTCGTGTGATGCGAAAAATCACTGAAAAGTACGGACCGATTACATATAAAAAAGGAATTTAACTATGGAAGAAATTCTCTGTATTGGTTGCGGAGCAACCATTCAGACGACAGACAAGGCTGGTCTTGGATTTACTCCACAGTCGGCACTTGAAAAAGGTTTGGAGACGGGCGAAGTCTATTGCCAACGCTGTTTCCGTCTCCGCCACTACAATGAAATCACGGATGTCCAGTTGACGGACGATGATTTCCTCAAGCTCTTGCACGAGGTGGGAGACAGTGATGCCTTAGTGGTCAATGTCATTGATATCTTTGATTTTAATGGCTCTGTTATCCCAGGCTTGCCACGTTTTGTCTCAGGCAATGATGTCCTCTTGGTAGGAAATAAAAAAGATATCCTCCCTAAGTCAGTTAAACCAGGCAAGATTAGCCAGTGGCTCATGGAACGTGCCCACGAAGAAGGACTTCGTCCAGTCGATGTCGTCCTAACTTCGGCACAAAACAAACATGCCATTAAGGAAGTCATTGACAAGATTGAACACTACCGTAAGGGCCGCGATGTCTATGTGGTCGGTGTAACCAATGTTGGAAAATCAACTCTTATCAATGCTATTATCCAAGAAATCACGGGTGATCAGAATGTCATTACGACTTCGCGCTTCCCAGGGACAACCTTGGACAAGATTGAGATTCCGCTTGACGACGGATCTTATATCTACGACACACCGGGGATTATCCACCGTCACCAGATGGCTCACTACTTGACGGCCAAAAACCTCAAGTATGTCAGCCCCAAAAAGGAAATCAAGCCTAAAACCTATCAGCTCAATCCTGAACAAACCCTGTTTCTAGGTGGTCTCGGACGCTTTGACTTTATTGCAGGTGAGAAGCAAGGTTTCACAGCCTTCTTTGACAACGAATTGAAACTCCATCGTACCAAGCTTGAAGGCGCTAGTGCTTTCTACGATAAGCATCTTGGAAACCTTCTAACACCACCAAATAGTAAGGAAAAAGAAGATTTTCCTAAACTGGTTGAGCATGTATTTACCATCAAGGACAAGACAGACCTAGTCATCTCTGGACTCGGCTGGATCCGCGTAACAGGCACCGCCAAAGTCGCCGTCTGGGCACCAGAAGGCGTCGCAGTCGTCACGCGAAAAGCAATTATTTAAAACAAAATCGCTGAGCGAACAAAGTGAGCTCATATAGCGATAGTTATTGCCGTGGTGTCTTGCCAATCGTTAGATTGGCAAGGGGCACAATTGAGACCTAGGCTCAATTGTGAGGTCAGGAAATCCATTTTTCAAAGATGAGATCTTTGGAAAATTAGTTCCGACCGTCCCTCACTACCTAAAATAACTATCAAAAAATAAGGAAGAAATTATGTCATTAACATCAAAACAACGTGCCTTCCTCAACAGTCAGGCACACACCCTCAAACCCATCATCCAAATCGGGAAAAATGGACTTAACGACCAAATCAAAACCAGTGTCCGTCAGGCTCTTGACGCCCGCGAATTGATTAAAGTAACGCTCTTGCAAAACACAGATGAAAATATCCACGAAGTAGCTGAAATCTTGGAAGAAGAAATCGGTGTGGATACTGTCCAAAAGATTGGACGCATCTTAATCTTGTTTAAACAATCCAGCAAGAAAGAAAATTGCAAGATTTCTAAGAAAGTCAAAGAAATTTGACCCCCATACTCCAAACAACTGTTTTTACAGAGAAATAAAGGAGACTAGCCTATGGCAATCGAACTATTGACTCCCTTTACCAAGGTAGAGTTGGAGCCAGAAATCAAGGAGAAAAAACGCAAACAAGTCGGGATTTTAGGGGGGAATTTTAACCCTGTTCACAATGCCCATCTCATCGTTGCGGACCAAGTACGCCAGCAGTTAGGACTGGATCAAGTTTTGCTCATGCCTGAGTACCAACCTCCTCACGTAGATAAAAAGGAAACCATCCCTGAACACCATCGTCTCAAGATGCTTGAATTGGCGATTGAGGGGATTGAAGGTCTGGACATTGAAACAATCGAGCTAGAGCGCAAGGGCATTTCTTATACCTACGACACCATGAAGCTTCTAACTGAGAAGAATCCAGATACAGATTATTACTTTATCATCGGTGCCGACATGGTAGACTATCTGCCCAAGTGGTACCGAATTGATGAATTGGTTGACATGGTTCAGTTTGTAGGGGTTCAGCGCCCACGCTACAAGGCAGGGACTTCCTATCCCGTTATCTGGGTGGATGTGCCTCTCATGGATATCTCGTCTAGTATGGTGCGTGACTTCCTTGCCCAAGGTCGGAAACCCAACTTTCTCCTGCCTCAGCCTGTGCTAGACTACATCGAGAAGGAGGGGCTCTACTGATGGCCTATCAAGACTATATCAACTGCTCTCGCGAGGCTTTGTTGGAAAAAATGGCAGAGCTTCTGCCTGAAAAACGCTTAACCCATTGTTTGGGTGTGGAGCGTGCAGCCATAGAACTGGCTCAGCGCTTTGGAGTCGATGTCGAGAAAGCAGGTCTTGCAGGCCTTCTTCATGACTATGCTAAAAAGCTGTCAGATCAGGAATTTCTGGATTTGATTGACCGTCATCAGCTAGATCCTGACCTCAAGAACTGGGGCAATAATGTCTGGCATGGCATGGTTGGCATCTACAAGATTCAGGAAGATTTGAATTTGCATGATTCTGAAATCCTGCGAGCTATTGAAATCCATACAGTCGGGGCGGCTCAGATGACAGACCTAGACAAGGTTATCTATGTCGCAGACTATATAGAGCACAATCGTGCCTTTCCTGGAGTAGATGTAGCGCGTGAGATTGCGAGTCTATCGCTTAATAAGGCGGTGGCCTACGAAACAGCTCGTACCGTGGAACATCTAGCTCATCAGGGATTCCCAATCTATCCCCAAACCCTTGAAACCTATAACGCCTTTGTGCACTATTTGAAAGAGGACTAAATGAAGACGGCTTTTATAATCATTGATGTTCAGAATATTTTAGTGGAAACCGGTTTTCAGACAAATAGTCTATTGGAAAAAATTTCTTATTTACAAAACCAGGCTAGAAGCAAGAATATCGAAATTATCTATGTTCAACATATTGAGGATTCTGAAGCTCAAACATCAGAAGATTGGCAGATATCTGGACTTTTAAATCGAAAACCTAATGAAAAGGTCTTTCAGAAGAAGTATAACAGTATTTTCAAAGAAACTGGTTTAAAAGAATACTTGGATAAACAGGGGATTGAAAAATTAGTTTTATGTGGTATGCAGACAGAATATTGTGTGGATACCTCTGTCAAGGTTGCCTTTGAATATGGCTATCAGCTTATTATTCCAGAAGGAACTTGCACAACGTTTGATGGGGATGATATTCCAGCAGAAACGATTAATGAATTTTATGAGGACATTTGGGAGGAGCGCTTTGCAGATGTCCTAGATTACAAACATATTTTCTAAAAAAGAGGATTAAATGAACGAAAAAGAATTACTAGAACTAGTCGTGAAAGCGGCTGATGAGAAACGTGCGGAGGATATCCTCGCACTTGATGTACAAGATTTAACCAGTGTGACTGACTACTTTGTTATTACTAGCTCGATGAATAGCCGTCAGTTGGACGCTATCGCTGACAATATCCGTGAAAAAGTAGCTGAAGCAGGCTTTAAAGGAAGTCATGTAGAAGGCGATGCAGCTGGAGGCTGGGTCTTGCTGGACCTCGGTGCTGTTGTTGTGCATATCTTCTCAGAAGAAATGCGTGCCCACTATAACCTAGAAAAGCTATGGCATGAGGCAAATTCAGTAGATATTTCAGAAGCTCTTGCTTAGAAGATGAACTCAGTTGTAGTCAACTGGGTTTTATTTGCTTATTTTAGAAAAATTGATAGAAAGGTAAAGGGCGAGTGGTGTTTGCCATTGACGCTCTTGGTATCATGATTATGGCAACTTATGAAACTTTTGCGGCTGTTTACGATGCGGTCATGGACGACAGTTTATACGATAGATGGACGGATTTTTCGCTTCGTCATTTGCCTAAGACCAAGGAGAGAAAGAAACTCTTGGAACTGGCTTGTGGGACAGGAATTCAATCTGTACGCTTCTCTCAGGCTGGTTTTGATGTGACTGGTCTTGATTTGAGTGCGGATATGTTGAAGATTGCCGAAAAGAGAGCGGCTTCAGCCAAGCAAAAGATTGAATTTATTGAAGGCAATATGCTGGATTTGTCCAAGTCAGGTCAATATGATTTTGTCACGTGTTATTCGGACTCTATCTGCTATATGCAGGATGAGGTGGAAGTAGGGGACGTCTTTAAGGAAGTCTATAATGCTCTCAACGAAGATGGCATCTTCATCTTTGATGTGCATTCGACCTACCAGACAGATGAAGTTTTTCCAGGCTATTCCTACCATGAAAATGCGGAAGATTTTGCCATGCTATGGGATACCTACGAGGACGCGGCTCCTCACTCCATCGTGCATGAGTTGACCTTTTTTATCAAGGAGGCGGACGGTTCCTTTAGTCGCCACGATGAAGTGCATGAGGAGCGGACTTATGAGGTTCTGACCTATGATATCTTGCTGGAACTGGCTGGTTTTAAATCTTTCAAACTCTATGCAGACTTTGAAGACAAGGAGCCAACAGAAACCAGTACCCGTTGGTTTTTTGTGGCGCAGAAGTAGGAGATTAGCATGACCATCACAGGTATTATCGCGGAGTTCAATCCTTTTCATAATGGCCATAAATACCTGCTGGATCAGGCAGAGGGGCTGAAAATTGTTGCCATGTCTGGGAATTTCATGCAGAGAGGCGAGCCTGCTATTGTGGATAAGTGGACAAGGGCCCAGATGGCACTGGAAAATGGCGCAGACTTGGTAGTGGAATTGCCATTTTTAGTCAGTGTTCAAGCAGCAGATTTCTTTGGTCAAGGAGCTGTGGATATCTTAGCTCAGTTAGGGATTGATAACTTAGCCTTTGGGACGGAGGAAGTTCTGGATTACCAGAAAATCGCTGATTTATACACAGAGAAAGGTGCTGAGATGGAGGAATTTGTGGAAAATCTGTCTGATTCCCTCTCTTATCCTCAGAAAACTCAGGTCATGTGGAAGGAATTTGCTGGTCTTGATTTTTCAGGCAATACGCCCAATCATGTCCTTGCTCTTGCTTATGCCAAGGCGGTTGCAGGACGAAACATCAAGTTGCATCCGATTCAGCGTCAGGGGGCTGGTTACCATTCTGTGGATAAAAATGTGGACTTTGCCTCGGCGACAGCTCTTCGTCAGCACCAGAAGGACCAAGATTTCCTAGAACGCTTTATGCCTTCTGTTGCCCTATTTGAGCAGGCCAGTAAGGTGAGTTGGGATGACTATTATCCCTTGCTCCGCTATCAAATCTTGTCCAATCCAGACCTAACCACTATCTATCAGGTCAATCAAGAAATGGCAGTGCGCATCAAGGAAGCTATCAAAAAAGCCCAGTCTGTGGAAGAATTGGTCGAGTTAGTGACTACCAAACGTTACACCAAGGCGCGTGTCAGACGCCTTTTGACCTATATCTTGGTGCAGGCCATAGAAAGTGACTTGCCAGAAGGGATTCATATTCTTGGTTTTACCGAAAAAGGTAGACAACATCTCAAATCTCTGAAAGGGCAGGTACATCTAGTCAGCCGCATAGGTAAAGAGCCTTGGGATAGCATGACGCAAAAGGCAGACCAGATTTATCAATTGGGAAATCCAGGTATAGCAGAGCAAAATTTTGGAAGAGTGCCGATTAGAATAGAAACAAACTAAGTCTACTGAAAGGTAGGCTTTTTCTCAAATCTCTACTAAACAACTGTTTCTAATCAACAAAGATTTAACAATTTTATTTTAGCGATTGTGTCCTATATTCAATTTTTTATAGGAAAAAAATTTACCAAAAATCTACAGAATCCCTTGAAAAATCTAGCTAAATAGGGTATAATATGAGTAATCATTTGTCGTAGGTTTTGTCTGAAATATTGTCCAGACAAGGCTCACAGCAGTTAAATCTTCTGAAAAAGTCAGATTTAGCTGCTCTTTTTGTGCTTTTTTTCATGATTTTGAGCATTTGTAACAAAGACTTAAAGATTCTGAAAATTCGCCCAAAGGACACGGTGATAGGGGTTTTTAAAACCATATGACGATTAGAAAAGCCTGATTGACAAGGCTTGGAACTTATTTACAAAGGAGAATCATCTTGGCAGGACATGACGTTCAATACGGGAAACATCGTACCCGTCGTAGTTTTTCAAGAATCAAAGAAGTTCTTGACTTACCAAATTTGATTGAAATTCAAACTGACTCATTCAAAGATTTCCTAGACCACGGTTTGAAGGAAGTATTTGAAGATGTATTGCCAATTTCAAACTTCACAGACACAATGGAGTTGGAATTTGTTGGATATGAAATCAAGGAACCAAAATACACGCTAGAAGAAGCTCGTATTCACGATGCTAGCTACTCAGCACCAATTTTTGTAACCTTCCGCTTGATCAATAAAGAAACAGGCGAAATCAAGACCCAAGAAGTTTTCTTTGGTGATTTCCCAATCATGACAGAAATGGGCACTTTCATCATCAATGGTGGTGAACGTATCATCGTTTCGCAGTTGGTTCGTTCGCCAGGTGTTTACTTTAATGACAAAGTAGATAAAAACGGTAAAGTGGGTTACGGTTCAACTGTTATCCCTAACCGTGGAGCTTGGTTGGAACTTGAAAGCGACTCAAAAGATATTGCCTACACTCGTATCGACCGTACTCGTAAGATTCCATTTACGACCTTGGTTCGTGCTCTTGGTTTCTCAGGTGATGATGAAATCTTTGATATCTTTGGTGATAGCGAATTGGTTCGCAACACTGTTGAAAAAGATATTCACAAGAACCCAATGGACTCTCGTACAGACGAAGCTTTGAAAGAAATTTACGAACGACTTCGTCCGGGTGAGCCTAAGACTGCTGAAAGCTCACGTAGCTTGCTTGTGGCTCGTTTCTTTGATCCACGTCGCTATGATCTAGCAGCAGTTGGTCGTTACAAAATCAATAAAAAACTCAATGTTAAAACACGTTTGCTCAACCAAACCATTGCAGAGCCATTGGTAGATCCTGAAACAGGAGAAATCTTGGTAGAAGCTGGAACAATCATGACTCGTAGCGTGATTGAAAGTATTGAAAGCCATTTGGATGGTGATTTGAACAAGATTGTTTACATTCCAAATGATGCAGCCGTTGTGACTGAGCCAGTTGTTCTTCAAAAATTCAAGGTTGTTGCACCAACTGATCCAGACCGCGTCGTAACTATCATCGGTAATGCTAATCCAGATGACAAGGTTCGTATAGTCACTCCTGCAGATATCCTTGCTGAGATGAGCTACTTCCTCAACTTGGCTGAAGGACTTGGCCGTGTAGATGATATCGACCACCTTGGAAACCGCCGTATCCGCGCGGTTGGTGAATTGCTTGCCAACCAAGTACGCCTTGGACTTTCTCGTATGGAACGTAATGTCCGTGAACGTATGTCTGTCCAGGATAACGAAGTCTTGACACCACAACAAATTATCAATATCCGTCCTGTAACAGCTGCGGTTAAAGAATTCTTTGGTTCATCACAGTTGTCACAGTTCATGGACCAACACAACCCGCTTTCTGAGTTGTCTCACAAACGCCGTTTGTCAGCCTTAGGACCTGGTGGTTTGACACGTGACCGTGCTGGATATGAAGTACGTGACGTGCACTACACTCACTACGGTCGTATGTGTCCAATCGAGACACCTGAAGGACCTAACATCGGTTTGATCAATAACTTGTCATCTTACGGACACTTGAACAAGTATGGTTTTGTTCAAACACCATACCGTAAGGTTGACCGTGAAACAGGTGTTGTTACCAACGAAATCGTTTGGTTGACAGCCGATGAAGAAGATGAATTCACTGTAGCGCAGGCCAACTCTCGTCTTAATGAAGATGGAACCTTTGCTGAAAAAGTTGTCATGGGACGTCACCAAGGGGTCAACCAAGAGTATCCAGCTAATGTTGTTGACTACATGGACGTATCACCAAAACAGGTAGTTGCCGTTGCGACAGCATGTATTCCTTTCTTGGAAAACGATGACTCCAACCGTGCCCTCATGGGAGCCAACATGCAACGTCAGGCTGTGCCTTTGATTGATCCTAAAGCACCTTACGTTGGTACTGGTATGGAATACCAAGCAGCCCACGATTCTGGAGCGGCTGTGATTGCTCAGTATGATGGTAAAGTTACTTACGCAGATGCTGATAAGGTAGAAGTACGCCGTGAAGATGGTTCGCTAGATGTTTACCACATCCAAAAATTCCGTCGTTCAAACTCAGGTACTGCCTATAACCAACGTACGCTTGTTAAAGTTGGCGATGTCGTTGAAAAAGGCGACTTTATCGCTGACGGACCTTCTATGGAAAATGGGGAAATGGCGCTTGGACAAAACCCAATCGTTGCCTACATGACTTGGGAAGGTTACAACTTCGAGGATGCCGTTATCATGAGCGAACGCTTGGTGAAAGACGATGTTTATACATCTGTTCACCTTGAAGAATACGAATCAGAAACACGCGATACAAAGCTTGGGCCTGAAGAAATCACTCGCGAAATTCCAAACGTTGGGGAAGATGCTCTTAAAGACCTTGACGAAATGGGAATTATCCGTATCGGTGCTGAGGTTAAAGAAGGCGATATTCTTGTAGGTAAAGTAACACCTAAGGGTGAGAAAGACCTTTCAGCTGAAGAACGTCTCTTGCACGCTATCTTCGGTGATAAATCTCGTGAAGTACGTGACACTTCTCTTCGTGTACCACACGGTGCCGATGGTGTCGTTCGCGATGTCAAGATCTTTACACGTGCAAATGGAGATGAGTTGCAATCAGGTGTGAACATGCTGGTTCGCGTCTACATCGCTCAAAAACGTAAGATCAAGGTCGGAGATAAGATGGCTGGACGTCACGGAAACAAAGGGGTTGTCTCTCGTATCGTTCCTGTAGAAGACATGCCTTACCTTCCAGATGGAACTCCAGTCGATATCATGTTGAACCCACTTGGGGTGCCATCACGTATGAATATAGGTCAGGTTATGGAGCTCCACCTTGGTATGGCTGCTCGTACTCTTGGTATTCACATCGCGACACCAGTCTTTGACGGAGCAAGTTCTGAAGACCTTTGGTCAACTGTTAAAGAAGCTGGTATGGATAGCGATGCCAAAACGATCCTTTACGATGGACGTACTGGTGAACCATTTGATAACCGTGTTTCTGTCGGAGTCATGTACATGATCAAACTCCACCACATGGTTGATGATAAATTGCACGCGCGTTCAGTCGGACCTTACTCAACCGTTACTCAACAACCACTCGGAGGTAAAGCTCAGTTTGGTGGACAACGTTTCGGTGAGATGGAGGTTTGGGCTCTTGAAGCCTACGGTGCGTCAAATGTCCTTCAAGAAATCTTGACTTACAAGTCTGACGATATCAACGGACGTCTGAAAGCTTATGAAGCCATTACAAAAGGAAAACCAATTCCAAAACCAGGTGTTCCAGAATCCTTCCGAGTTCTTGTCAAAGAATTGCAATCTCTTGGTCTTGACATGCGTGTCCTAGACGAAGATGACCAAGAAGTGGAACTTCGTGACTTGGATGAAGGAATGGACGAAGATGTCATCCACGTAGATGACCTTGAAAAAGCCCGCGAAAAAGCAGCACAAGAGGCTAAAGCAGCCTTTGAAGCTGAAGAAGCTGAGAAAGCAACAAAAGCGGAAGCAACAGAAGAAGCTGCTGAGTAAGAAAAAGCAGTTCACTTAGAATAGAAAGGGAAGAAATAGTGGTTGATGTAAATCGTTTTAAAAGTATGCAAATCACCCTAGCTTCTCCAAGTAAAGTCCGTTCATGGTCTTATGGAGAAGTCAAAAAACCTGAAACAATCAATTACCGTACCTTAAAACCAGAACGTGAAGGGCTCTTTGATGAAGTTATCTTTGGTCCTACAAAAGACTGGGAATGTGCTTGTGGTAAGTACAAACGCATTCGTTACAGAGGAATTGTTTGTGACCGTTGTGGGGTTGAAGTAACGCGCACAAAAGTTCGTCGTGAGCGTATGGGGCACATTGAGTTGAAAGCTCCTGTATCTCACATCTGGTACTTCAAGGGGATTCCAAGCCGTATGGGCTTGACCCTTGATATGAGCCCTCGTGCCCTCGAGGAAGTTATCTACTTTGCGGCTTATGTGGTGATTGATCCTAAGGATACACCACTTGAGCACAAGTCTATCATGACAGAGCGCGAATACCGTGAGCGTTTGCGTGAGTATGGTTATGGATCATTCGTTGCCAAGATGGGTGCCGAAGCCATCCAAGACCTTTTGAAACAAGTAGATCTTGAAAAAGAAATTGCTGAACTCAAAGAAGAGTTGAAAACAGCTACTGGACAAAAACGTGTCAAAGCCATCCGTCGTTTGGATGTTTTGGATGCCTTTTACAAGTCTGGAAATAAACCTGAATGGATGATTCTCAACATTCTTCCGGTTATTCCACCAGATCTTCGTCCAATGTTGCAGTTGGATGGTGGCCGTTTTGCCTCATCTGACTTGAATGACCTTTACCGCCGTGTTATCAACCGTAACAACCGTTTGGCTCGTTTGCTTGAGTTGAATGCACCAGGTATCATCGTTCAAAATGAGAAGCGTATGCTTCAAGAAGCGGTTGACGCTTTGATTGACAATGGTCGTCGTGGTCGTCCAATCACAGGACCAGGTAGCCGTCCACTGAAATCATTGAGCCACATGCTTAAAGGTAAACAAGGACGCTTCCGTCAAAACTTGCTCGGTAAACGTGTTGACTTCTCAGGACGTTCCGTTATCGCCGTTGGTCCAACGCTTAAGATGTACCAATGTGGTGTGCCACGTGAAATGGCGATTGAGCTCTTTAAGCCATTCGTGATGCGTGAAATCGTTGCACGTGATATCGTGCAAAACGTTAAAGCTGCTAAACGCTTGGTGGAACGTGGAGACGAACGCATCTGGGATATCCTTGAAGAAGTGATCAAAGAACACCCAGTGCTTTTGAACCGCGCACCTACCCTTCACCGTTTGGGTATCCAAGCCTTCGAGCCAGTCTTGATTGATGGTAAGGCCCTTCGCTTGCACCCGCTTGTCTGTGAAGCCTACAATGCCGACTTTGACGGGGACCAAATGGCCATCCACGTACCGCTTTCAGAAGAAGCTCAAGCAGAAGCTCGTATCTTGATGTTGGCTGCTGAGCATATCTTGAACCCGAAAGATGGTAAACCAGTTGTTACTCCTTCTCAGGACATGGTTTTGGGTAACTACTACTTGACCATGGAAGAAGCTGGTCGTGAAGGGGAAGGAATGGTCTTCAAAGACCGTGACGAAGCGGTTATGGCTTACCGTAATGGTTATGTTCACCTCCACTCACGTGTTGGTATCGCGACAGATAGCCTCAACAAACCTTGGACTGAAGAACAAAAACACAAGGTCTTGCTGACAACAGTTGGTAAAATCCTCTTCAATGACATCATGCCAGAGGGTCTGCCTTACTTGCAAGAACCAACAAATGCCAACTTAACAGAAGGTGTTCCAGCTAAATACTTCTTGCCACTAGGTGGAGATATCAAGGAAGCAATCAGTAATCTTGAACTCAACCCTCCATTCAAGAAGAAAAATCTTGGGAATATCATCGCTGAAATCTTCAAACGTTTCCGTACGACAGAAACTTCTGCCCTACTTGACCGCATGAAGAACCTCGGTTACCACCACTCAACTCTTGCAGGTTTGACAGTGGGTATTGCCGATATCCCAGTTGTTGAAGACAAGGCTGAAATCATCGAAGAATCACACAAACGTGTAGAACAAATCACCAAACAATTCCGTCGTGGTATGATTACAGACGACGAGCGCTACAACGCTGTTACAGCTGAATGGCGTGCTGCTCGTGAAAAATTGGAGAAACGTTTGGTTGCCAACCAAGATCCTAAGAACCCAATCGTTATGATGATGGACTCTGGAGCCCGTGGTAACATCTCAAACTTCTCACAGCTTGCCGGTATGCGTGGTCTGATGGCTGCTCCGAACGGACGTATCATGGAATTGCCAATCCTTTCAAACTTCCGCGAAGGTTTGTCAGTACTCGAAATGTTCTTCTCAACTCACGGTGCCCGTAAAGGTATGACCGATACGGCCCTTAAGACAGCCGACTCAGGTTACTTGACTCGTCGTTTGGTTGACGTTGCCCAAGACGTTATCATCCGTGAGGACGACTGTGGAACAGACCGTGGTCTCTTGATCCGTTCTATCGCAGAAGGAAAAGAGATGATCGAGTCTCTCGAAGAACGCCTCAACGGTCGTTACACTAAGAAAACTGTTAAACATCCAGAAACTGGTGCAGTGATTATCGGTCCAAATGAGTTGATTACAGAAGACAAGGCGCGTGAAATTGTCAATGCTGGTGTGGAAGAAGTGACTATCCGCTCTGTATTTACATGTAACACCCGTCATGGTGTCTGTCGTCACTGTTACGGTATCAACTTGGCGACAGGTGATGCGGTTGAAGTTGGTGAAGCAGTTGGTACAATCGCTGCCCAATCTATCGGGGAACCTGGTACACAGCTTACAATGCGTACCTTCCACACGGGTGGGGTTGCCTCAAATACCGATATCACTCAGGGTCTTCCTCGTGTCCAAGAAATCTTTGAAGCCCGCAATCCTAAAGGGGAAGCGGTCATCACAGAGGTCAAAGGACAAGTTACTGCCATCGAAGAAGACGCGTCAACTCGTACTAAGAAAGTCTTCGTTAAGGGTGAAACTGGCGAAGGTGAGTACGTGGTACCATTTACAGCCCGTATGCGTGTTGAAGTTGGAGACCAAGTCTCTCGCGGTGCAGCTCTTACAGAAGGTTCTATCCAACCAAAACGTCTCCTTGCTGTTCGTGATGTCTTGTCAGTTGAAACTTACCTTCTCGGTGAAGTACAAAAAGTTTACCGTAGCCAAGGGGTAGAAATCGGTGACAAACACATCGAGGTAATGGTTCGTCAAATGATCCGTAAAGTTCGTGTCATGGATCCAGGTGACACAGACCTCCTCATGGGTACCCTCATGGACATCAACGACTTTACAGATGCTAACAAAGATGTTCTTATCGCAGGTGGAGTCCCAGCGACTGGTCGCCCAGTTCTTATGGGAATCACCAAAGCCTCACTTGAAACCAACAGTTTCTTGTCAGCGGCTTCCTTCCAGGAAACAACTCGTGTCCTTACAGATGCGGCCATCCGTGGTAAGAAAGACCATCTCCTTGGACTCAAAGAAAATGTTATCATCGGTAAGATCATCCCAGCAGGTACTGGTATGGCCCGTTACCGTAACCTTGAACCACATGCTATCAACGAAGAAGAATACCTTAATCCTCCAGTAGAGGAAGAAGGGGATGAAGAAATAACAGAAGTAGTTGTGGATACTGCCGTTGAAACTGTGGAAGAAACAGTAGAATAAGAGAGAATGAGAGAGCCTTCGGGTTCTCTTTCTCTTTTCTGAAAACTTTCTCCATTTTTCCATGAAATGTGGTAAAATAAAAGAAAGAAGCTGACAAAGGAGACGGGTATGGAACAAACATTTTTTATCATTAAACCAGACGGTGTAAAAAGAGGATTAGTGGGTGAGGTGTTGAAACGTATCGAACAACGTGGATTGACAATCGAAAAATTGGAGTTGCGTTCACAGCTTTCAGAAGAGTTAATTGACCAGCACTATCAGGACTTGGTTGGTCAAAGTTTTTACCCACCGATTCGTGAATTTATGACTTCAGGCCCAGTTCTTGTGGGTATCATTTCAGGCCCCAAAGTAATCGAAACTTGGCGTACTATGATGGGGGCAACTCGTCCAGAAGAAGCTTTACCAGGAACGATTCGAGGTGATTTTGCAAAAGCTGCTGGAGAAAATGAGGTTATCCAAAATGTTGTACATGGTTCAGATTCAGAAGAGTCAGCTAAGCGAGAAATTGCTCTTTGGTTTTAAGAGAAATAATAAAAGTTTGATGTAAGGGATACTTGCATCAAACTTTTTTGCATTTTAGAGTAGAAAACTGACAGTTGAGAAATATTTTAGCAATGGTAAGAATTTCTAGCCTATAATAAGAGCAAGTAGGGAGGAAGAATGATGGAAAAAATGAAAAAGCAAATTCGTGTTTTGTTATTGCTGACGTTTTTTGGTCTTAGTAGCTGTTCTTGTTTAAGTTTATCGACTTGGGCCTTGATGTTAAATCAAAACTGCTTCTATTATTTAGTTGGCATGTTGCTCCTTGCCAGTATTGGTGCAGGGCTAAACTACTATAGTGGACAGCGAAATCAATCTTATTCAGTTTTTAGAGCAGATAAGAAACAACTCTTGTATACTTTGTTACTCTTAGTAAACATTTTGGGTTTAGCTTTAATTGTCATAGAACATATCCTTGTAGGAAATACATCCGTAGAAGGATTTGTGGAAGCCTTTCTTCCGAGTTTCTTTTTCTTATTTGGTATTGATTTGTTAGTTTTTCTACCAATTCAGAAGTATGTAAATGGATTGAAAAAGATTTTGGGAAAGAAGGAAATGTGTTTTATTAGTGGACTAGCTATTCTAATCTTTCTCAGAAATCCTTGGATGCTATTATCCATGACCTTTTATATTACCTTGGGAATGCTATTTCTAGGACTATTGGTGCCAAAAGTCATTCGCTGGGAAGTTTCATTTTACAGTCATTTGATGAGAGATATCTTGTTAGTTGTCTTCTTGCTGTTTCTATTTTAAGAACAAAAAAAGAGATAGTTCTAGTTTTACAATTTATAATATGGAATTCACAGATAATATCTCGACAAAGGACAACTTTTTGGTATAATAGAAATATGTACACTAAAAACGAAGAAGAGTTACAGTCCTTAGGTGAACGTTTGGGCTACTTATTAGAAAAGAATGATGTTTTAATTCTAACTGGAGAACTTGGAGCAGGCAAAACGACCTTTACAAAAGGTCTAGCTAAAGGGTTACAGATTTTCCAGATGATTAAGAGTCCAACCTACACTATCGTAAGAGAGTATGAAGGTCGTCTTCCGCTTTACCACCTAGATGTTTATCGTATTGAGGGAGATGCGGATTCTATTGATTTGGATGAGTTTCTCTTTGGTGGTGGGGTAACTGTCATCGAGTGGGGACATCTTTTAGGTGATGCCTTGCCAGATAATTATTTAGAATTGGAAATTCTAAAAGAAGAAGACGGTCGCAGATTAAACTTCAAAGCCAAGGGTTTGCGTGCAGAAAAACTCTTAGAGGAGCTTCAACATGGAGTATGAATTGCTCATTAGAGAAGCAGAACCTAGTGATGCGGCTGAATTAGTGACATTTTTAAATCGTGTCAGTGTAGAAACAGATTTTACCAGTCTGGACAGGAATGGCATTTTGATGACAGATACTGAGATGGAGTTGTTTTTGGATAAACAGGCTCACTCGGAAAATCAAATCACTTTACTGGCCTTGCTGAATGATGAAATTGCTGGTCTTGTAAATATCACAGCTGATCAACGCAAGAGAGTTCGTCATATTGGAGATCTCTTTATTGTGATTGGTAAGAAGTATTGGAATAATGGACTGGGGAGTTTGTTACTTGAAGAAGTCATAGAATGGGCACAGGCTAGTGGCATTCTTCGTCGACTTCAACTTACTGTCCAAACTCGTAATCAGGCTGCAGTTTATCTATATCAAAAACATGGCTTTGTAATTGAAGGTAGACAAGAGCGCGGTGCGTACATAGAAGAAGGGGAATTTATCGATGTTTACCTGATGGGTAGGCTGATAGATTAATAGAAATATGGTTAAAAAAATTATTGGAATGGTGCTAGCTTTTCTAGCTGTGACGGTTTTGGGTGTGGGTGTTTTTGCTTATACTATTTATCAGCAAGGTACACAAACCTTATCAAAAACCTATAAAAAAATTGGAGAAGAAACCAATGTTATTGAGGCGACTGAACCATTAACGATTCTTTTGATGGGGGTTGATACTGGAAACGTGGAACGAACGGACCCTTGGGAGGGAAATAGTGATTCCATGATTCTCTTGACGGTGAATCCACATACTAAGAAAACCATGATGTTGAGTTTGGAACGTGACATCCTGACTAAAATTCAGCATAAAGATGGCCAGATTGAGGAAGCGAAGTTAAACGCTGCCTATGCTGGTGGTGGTGCAGAGTTAGCTATTTCAACCATTCAAAAGATGATGAATATCCATATCGATCGCTACATTATGGTTAATATGCAAGGATTGCAACAATTGGTAGATGCAGTGGGGGGGATTACGGTTAATAATACACTAGGTTTCCCAATTTCTATCAGTGACCAAGAAGAATTTAACACCATTTCTATTGGTGTTGGAGAACAGACAATAAATGGAGAAGAAGCGCTTGTTTATTCCCGCATGCGTTATCAAGACCCAGAAGGAGACTACGGACGTCAGAAGCGTCAGCGTGAAGTCATTCAAAAGGTTGTTGAAAAAGTTCTTAGTTTGAATAGCGTTAGTCACTATCAGTCTATCTTAAAAGCTTTAAGCACTAATATGCAGACTAATATTGATTTATCTGCGAAAAGTATTCCAAGCTTGTTGGGCTATAAAGATTCATTTAAAACCATTGAATCTCAACAATTAAAGGGCGAAGGAGAGATGTTGCAAGGTATTTCTTATCAGATTGTTTCAAGAGAGCATATGTTGGAAATGCAGAATATACTGCGACGTTCTTTGGGGCAAGAAGAAGTCACTCAGCTTGAAACAAATGTTGTCTTATTTGAAGATTTGTTTGGACGGGTGCCTGTTGGTGATGGGGAGAATCAACAACAAGGTGTTTTTGTAACAAATGAAGTAGAATAGTTCGTTTTTTAATACAAATAAAAAATTAATCGTGGGAAATTTCCTGCGATTTTTTCAAAAAAATACGAATAGATAGGTAGGAGGAAACATGAAAGCAGAAATCATTGCTGTTGGAACAGAGATTTTGACAGGGCAGATTGTCAATACCAATGCTCAGTTTTTATCGGAAAAACTAGCAGAGATTGGGGTAGACGTATATTTTCAGACGGCTGTAGGAGACAATGAAGCTCGTCTCTTGTCTTTGCTCGAAATTGCCAGTCAACGGAGCAATCTGGTGATTTTAACAGGTGGTTTGGGGCCAACTGAGGACGATTTGACCAAACAAACTTTGGCTAAATTCTTAGGGAAAGCATTAGTCTTCGATCCTCAGGCACAGGAGAAGTTGGATGTCTTTTTTGCCCAGCGACCAGACTATGCCCGAACATCGAATAACGAAAGACAAGCTCAAATTGTAGAAGGAGCGACTCCGCTGCCCAACGAAACAGGACTGGCTGTGGGAGGAATATTGGAAGTCGATGGAGTGACCTATGTCGTCCTTCCAGGTCCACCAAGTGAATTGAAACCTATGGTCTTAAACCAACTTCTACCCAAGTTGATGACAGGGAGCAAGTTGTATTCCCGAGTTCTTCGTTTCTTTGGAATTGGCGAAAGTCAGCTGGTGACGATTTTGGCTGATTTGATTGATAATCAAACAGATCCGACCTTGGCCCCTTATGCTAAGACAGGAGAAGTCACTCTGCGTCTGTCAACAAAGGCTAGCAGTCAAGAAGAGGCGAATCAAGCGCTGGATATCTTGGGAAATCAAATCTTGGACTGCCAGACTTTCGAAGGAATTTCTTTACGAGACCTCTGTTATGGTTATGGAGAGGAGGCTAGCTTGGCCAGCATTGTGGTAGAAGAACTGAAAAAACAAGGGAAAACTATCACGGCTGCAGAGAGTTTGACGGCAGGGCTTTTCCAAGCTACTGTGGCGGATTTTTCAGGAGCTTCAAGTATATTTAAGGGTGGTTTCGTGACCTATAGCCTGGAGGAAAAATCAAAGATGTTGGATATTCCTGTCAAGGACTTGGAAGAACAGGGTGTGGTATCTGAATTTACAGCTCAGAAGATGGCTGAGCAGGCACGAAGCAAGACCCAGTCAGATTTTGGCCTTAGTTTGACTGGAGTGGCAGGACCAGATAGCCTCGAAGGACACCCGGCTGGAACAGTCTTCATAGGCTTGGCACAGGAGCATGGAACTAAGGTCATCAAGGTTAATATTGGAGGTAGAAGTCGAGCAGATGTACGTCACATTGCGGTTATGCATGCCTTTAACCTAGTTCGCAAGGCTTTATTAAGTGACTAACTTTTGATATAATAGTAGATAGGTCTGAGGACCATTAGAATGTAGGAGAATAGAATGGCGAAAAAACCAAAAAAATTAGATGAAATTTCAAAAAAATTCGGGGCAGAACGTGAAAAAGCCTTGAATGACGCTCTTAAATTGATTGAGAAAGACTTTGGTAAGGGTTCAATCATGCGTTTGGGTGAACGTGCTGAGCAAAAGGTGCAAGTGATGAGCTCCGGTTCCTTGGCTCTTGATATTGCCCTTGGTTCAGGTGGTTATCCTAAGGGACGTATCATCGAAATCTACGGACCAGAGTCATCTGGTAAGACAACGGTTGCTCTTCATGCAGTTGCGCAAGCGCAAAAAGAAGGTGGAATTGCAGCCTTTATCGATGCGGAACATGCCCTCGATCCAGCTTATGCTGCGGCCCTTGGTGTCAACATTGACGAATTGCTCTTGTCTCAACCAGATTCAGGAGAGCAAGGTCTTGAGATTGCAGGAAAATTGATTGACTCAGGTGCTGTAGATCTTGTCGTGGTCGACTCAGTTGCTGCCCTTGTACCTCGTGCAGAAATTGATGGAGATATCGGAGATAGCCACGTTGGTTTGCAGGCTCGTATGATGAGCCAGGCCATGCGTAAGCTAGGTGCTTCTATCAATAAAACCAAAACAATTGCCATCTTTATCAACCAATTACGTGAAAAAGTTGGGGTCATGTTTGGAAATCCAGAAACAACTCCTGGTGGACGTGCTCTGAAATTTTACGCATCAGTCCGTTTGGATGTTCGTGGAAGTACGCAAATCAAGGGAACTGGTGACCAAAAAGACACCAACGTCGGTAAAGAAACTAAGATTAAGGTCGTGAAAAACAAGGTGGCTCCACCATTTAAGGAAGCCTTCGTGGAAATCATGTACGGAGAAGGGATTTCTAAGACTGGTGAACTTTTGAAGATCGCAAGCGATTTGGATATCATCAAAAAAGCAGGAGCTTGGTATTCTTATAAGGATGAGAAAATTGGGCAAGGTTCTGAAAATGCTAAGAAATACTTGGCAGATAATCCAGAAGTCTTTGATGAGATTGACCATCAAGTCCGTGTTCAATTTGGTTTGATTGATGGAGAGGAAGCTTCTGTAGAAGGTGTTGAAACTAAAAAAGATGAAGCAGTTCAAGCAGATTCTGTGAATGAAGAAGTAACTCTTGACCTAGGCGATGAGCTTGAAATCGAAATTGAAGAATAAGCTGTCAAAGTAGTGGAGGAATCCACTGCTTTTTTGGTTTTTGATTCAAGTTTTTAGATCATTTATAGTTTGCTGTTTCTTGTCGCTCCTCTAGAAAGCTGATATAATAGCCTTATGAATAAAAAACGAACAGTGGACCTGATACATGGTCCGATTCTTCCCTCGCTTTTGAGTTTTGCCTTTCCAATCTTGCTATCAAATATTTTTCAACAGCTCTATAATACTGCTGATGTCTTGATTGTTGGGCGATTTCTTGGTCAAGAATCCTTGGCTGCAGTAGGAGCGACGACAGCGATTTTTGACCTGATTGTAGGTTTTACTCTTGGTGTTGGTAATGGCATGGGAATTGTCATTGCCCGTTATTACGGGGCTCGGAATTTTATAAAAATTAAGGAAGCAGTAGCAGCCACCTGGATTTTAGGTGCTCTTTTGAGTGTTGTAGTTATGCTGCTGGGCTTTCTTGGTTTGTATCCTCTCTTGCAATACCTAGATACTCCTGCAGAAATCCTTCCTCAGTCTTATCAATATATTTCTATGATTGTAACCTGTGTTGGTGTCAGCTTTGCCTATAATCTTTTTGCAGGCTTGTTGCGGTCTATTGGGGACAGTCTGGCTGCGCTTGGTTTTTTGATTTTCTCTGCTCTGGTCAATGTGGTTCTGGATCTCTATTTTATTACGCAATTGCATCTTGGAGTTCAATCGGCGGGACTTGCTACCATCATTTCGCAGGGTTTATCAGCGGTTCTTTGCTTTTATTATATCCGTAAGAGTGTGCCTGAGCTACTCCCTCAACTCAAGCATTTCAAATGGGACAAGGCCTTATACGCCGATCTCTTGGAGCAAGGTTTGGCTATGGGCTTGATGAGTTCAATTGTGTCCATTGGTAGTGTGATTTTACAGTCTTCTGTTAATACCTTTGGAGCCGTGATTATTAGTGCTCAAACAGCAGCTCGACGCATTATGGCCTTCGCCCTTCTTCCCATGACCGCTATTTCCGCTTCGATGACGACCTTTGCTTCGCAGAATTTAGGTGCTAAGAGCCCAGACCGCATTGTCCAAGGTCTTAGAATCGGCAGTCGTTTAAGTATATCCTGGGCAGTTTTTGTTTGTATCTTCCTCTTTTTTGCCAGTCCAGCCTTGGTTTCCTTCTTAGCTAGTTCGACGGATAGCTACTTGGTAGGAAATGGCAGTCTCTATCTGCAAATCAGCTCAGCTTTTTATCCTATTTTGAGTCTCTTGTTAATTTATCGCAATTGTTTGCAGGGCTTGGGGCAAAAAATCCTTCCTCTGGTTTCTAGCTTTATCGAACTAATTGGGAAAATTGCTTTTGTGTGCTTGATTATCCCTTGGGCGGGCTATAAGGGAGTTATCCTTTGCGAACCCCTTATCTGGGTTGCCATGACTATCCAACTGTATTTCTCACTGTTTCGTCACCCCTTGATAAAAGAAGGTAAGGCCATCTTGGCAACAAAAGTGTCATCATAGCTCGATTTGCTGAATAAAATCCATTTCCTCTAGTGAAAATCGAAAAAACTTGTGTTATAATAAGAAAGATTAAAATGTGAAAAAAGGAGATTCCTAATGGGACGTAAATGGGCCAATATCGTAGCCAAGAAAACGGCTAAAGATGGAGCTAACTCTAAAGTATATGCAAAATTTGGTGTAGAAATCTATGTAGCAGCTAAAAAAGGTGATCCAGATCCAGAATCAAACTCAGCTTTGAAATTCGTTATCGACCGTGCTAAACAAGCCCAAGTGCCAAAACACGTTATCGATAAAGCTTTGGACAAGGCTAAAGGAAACACAGACGAAACCTTTACAGAAGGACGTTACGAAGGTTTTGGACCAAATGGTTCTATGCTGATTGTTGATACTTTGACTTCAAACGTTAACCGTACAGCGGCTAATGTCCGTGCAGCCTTTGGTAAAAACGGCGGAAACATGGGTGCTTCAGGTTCGGTTTCTTATCTCTTCGACAACAAGGGTGTTATCGTATTTGCAGGTGAAGATGCCGATGCAGTCTTTGAGCAATTGCTTGAAGCAGATGTGGATGTGGATGATGTAGAAGCAGAAGAAGGTACAATCACAGTTTACACAGCTCCAACTGACCTTCACAAGGCTATCGTTGCCCTTCGTGAGTCAGGTATTGAAGAATTCCAAGTGACCGAATTGGAAATGATTCCTCAGTCAGAAGTGGAATTGTCAGGCGATGACCTTGAAACCTTTGAAAAACTTTACAGCGTTCTTGAGGACGACGAAGACGTACAAAAGATCTACACAAACGTAGACGGATTCTAATTTAACCTAGTGAACATGATCCTAAGTGAAAAAATCACTTGGGATTTTTTGAATCAAGAAAAATAGTTCTCTAGGAAACTTTTTCTTGACATCCCTTTTCAAAGTGGTAAAATAGTTCTCATGGAAACTTGTTTAGTTCCTAGGAGAACTAAATGTGATAGTTAGAAAGGAGTTAGTATGGATAAACCGATGTTAGTCTTTAAGCGTTTTGGTCATCAGATTCACCTCATGGTGCAAAAGGAAGCCAAACGTTGTGGTATTGAATTTATGGGTGGGCCTCAAGGTCAGGTTGTTCGTTTTTTGGATAATCGTGAGAAAAACCAAGACTTGGTCTTGATTAAAGATATAGAGCAGGAACTCAATATTACCAAGTCTGTTGCTAGTAATTTGGTCAAGCGTATGGTGCAAAATGGTTTGGTGGAATTGGAGGCGAGTCCTAGCGATAAGCGGGCAAAATTTGTTCGTTTGACGGACAAAGCACGTTCTCAAATGCAGCAGGTTAAGGCCTTCTTTGAACGCATAGACAAGCAGTTGATGGAAGACATTGATGAAGATGAATTACTGATTTTTGAGAAAGTTCTCGGTCAACTACAGGCAAATATCAAGGGAATAGGAGGAGAGAATGAAGAAATTAGCCAAACGAATTAGTAGAAAAGAATGGGGGATGATTTTACTAGCCATTCTCTTTACTTGCTTTTCGGTCTATCTAGAGTTGGAAGTGCCGACCTATATCTCGAAAATTACGGATTTGCTAGGTAGTCAAGGAACTAATTTAGATGAGTTGTGGCAGCCGGCAAGCATGATGGTGGGAATGTCCTTTCTTGCCTTCTTGTCCGTAGTTGCAGTCGGATTTTTTGCATCCCGAGTGGCGGCTTCTTATACTAGTAGGCTGAGAAGTGATATTTTTAACCGAGTTTTGGATTACTCGCAGACAGAGATTAAGAAATTCTCTATTCCCAGTCTTTTAACTCGTACCACCAATGACATTACTCAAGTTCAAATGTTGATTACCATGGGCTTGCAAGTGGTAACACGTGGTCCGATTATGGCTATCTGGGCTATTGGGAAGATTTTAGGTCATTCAGAATACTGGCTCTGGGCCGTACTTGTGGCAGTGATTGTCAACGTCCTGATGACGACTGTTTTGATGACGCTAGCCTTTCCAAAACAATCCTTGATTCAGGGGCTGACAGATAAACTGAACAGTATCACTCGTGAAAGTTTAACAGGTATTCGTGTCGTTCGTGCCTACAATGCTGAAGAATACCAAAATGAAAAATTTGCAGCAGCCAATGATGAATTGACACGTTTGAATTTGTTTGTCAACCGTCTTATGGCTATTTTGAACCCTATCATGATGGGGATTTCAAGTGGTTTGAGTGTGGCGATTTACTGGATTGGGGCCTATGTGATTAACGACGCTGCTCCGATAGCACGTCTGCCTCTCTTTAGTGACATGATTGTTTTCATGTCTTATGCCATGCAGGTTGTCATGGGTTTCCTTCTCATGGGAGCACTTTTCATCGTTCTTCCCCGAACTATGGTCTCTGCTAAGCGGATTAATCAAGTTTTAGATTTGCATTCTTCTATCCAAAATCCTGCTCAAGTGCGAATGGCTGATGAAAACCTCAAAGGTCAGGTCGAGTTTAAGGATGTGACATTCCGATATGCGGCAAATTCGGAGGCGGTTATTGAGCATGTTAGCTTTAGAGCAGAAGCTGGTCAAACAGTGGCCTTCATTGGGTCAACGGGTTCAGGTAAATCAACTCTGGTCAATCTGATTCCACGTTTCTATGACGTATCAGCAGGAGAAATTCTGGTGGACGGTGTCAATGTTCAAGACTATGCTCTAGAAGATTTGCGCAACAAGGTTGGTTATATTCCACAAAAAGCTGTTCTCTTTTCAGGTGATGTCAAGGGTAATCTAGACTTTGGACAGGGTCAAGGAACACCGCTTAGTGAGCAGGCTATGTGGCAGGCTTTGGAGTTGGCCCAGTCTAAGAACTTTATCGAAGACAAGGAAGCGGGCTTAGAGTCAGAAGTGGCCCAAGGAGGAACCAACTTCTCAGGTGGTCAAAGACAGCGTCTGGCAATTGCGCGTGCCTTAGCTCGGAAGCCAGAAATCCTCATCTTTGATGACTCCTTCTCAGCCTTGGACTACAAGACAGACCGTGTCCTACGCCAAGAGCTAGCAGAGAAAACCAAGTCTATGACCAAGCTTATCGTCGCACAGCGTATTTCAACGATTATGGATGCAGATTTGATTTTGGTCTTGGATCAAGGAAAAGTCATGGGACAAGGCACCCACAAGGAACTTCTAGCTAATAACGAAGTTTACCAAGAAATTGCCTATTCACAACTATCGAAGGAGGAATTGGAACATGGAAAATAAGAAAATGTCTCTCTGGAAACAGAGTAAACCCTATCTTGCAGGCCTCCAGTTTGCCCTTCTGATAGCCTTTCTAGCAACAATCGTATCCAATATCGTTACTGTTTATGGGCCGACTCGCATCAAGGAAATGACCAATATCATTGCAAGTGGTCTAGAAACAAGTGTGGATGTCGTGGCGGTTGCAGCTATTGGTGGTTTTTTGGCCGTGATTTATGTGATCGGACTTCTATCAAATTATTTGCAGGCCTTTCTGTTTACTACAGTCATTCAACGTTTTTCAGAGCGTTTGAGAAGAGCCATTGCAGAGAAAATCAATAGCCTACCATTGGGATATTTTGATGGACATTCTCAAGGAGATACCTTGTCTCGTGTAACCAATGACGTTGACACTGCAGCCCAGTCCCTTAATCAAAGTCTGGGAACAGTTCTTTCATCCACTTTACTGGTCGTGGCAGTCTTGGTAACCATGTTTGGGATGAACTGGATTTTAGCCTTGGTGACGGTTGTGTCAACCCTTATTGGTTTTGTTTTTGTATCCGTCTTTATGGGCAAATCACAGGGCTTTTTTAAGAGTCAGCAACAGGATTTGGCAGCTGTCAATGGTTATGTGGAGGAAATGTACTCTGGCCATAATGTGGTGACCAGTTACAATGCTATCGAGAGCACGAAAGAAGAATTTGCGAAATTAAACAATCGTCTGTATGATAGTATCTGGAAATCTCAATTTATTTCAGGAATTATGATGCCGATTATGATGTTTATTGGGAACTTTAGCTATGCCTTGGTGATTATTGTTGGTGCAGCCTTGGCTCTGAATGGACAGATTAGTATCGGGATTATCGTTGCCTTTATGGCCTACGTTCGTATCTTTTCTCAGCCTCTTTCACAAATTGCCCAAGGGATTACTAGTCTTCAGCAGGCTAGTGCAGCCATGGGACGTGTCTTCGAATTCCTAGCTGAAGAGGAAATGGAAGACGAATCCCATAAAGAAAGACAATTGAGCGATATGAAAGGTCAAGTAGTCTTTGATCGAGTCTCCTTTGGTTATACACCAGAGCGAACTATTATCCATGACTTTTCTGCGACCGCACATGCAGGTCAAAAGGTTGCCATTGTCGGACCGACAGGAGCTGGTAAGACAACCATTGTCAATCTTTTGATGAAGTTCTATGAAATTGATAAGGGAAGTATCCGCATTGATGGTGTGGATACCAAAGAGATGAAGCGTTCGGAAGTACATGATGCCTTTTCAATGGTCTTGCAGGATACTTGGCTCTTTGAAGGGACCATTCGCGACAATCTCATCTATAACCAAGAGGGTATTAGTGATGAGCGCGTGATCGAAGCCAGCAAGGCTGTAGGGATTCACCACTTTATTATGACCCTACCAGATGGTTACGATACCATCTTGGATGATACAGTGACCTTGTCTGTCGGACAAAAACAACTCTTGACCATTGCTCGTGCTTTGCTGAAAGATGCGCCACTCCTAATCCTAGATGAAGCGACTTCTTCTGTTGATACCCGTACAGAGGAATTGATTCAGAAAGCTATGGATCGTTTGATGGAGGGCAGAACTTCCTTTGTCATCGCCCACCGCTTGTCTACTATCCGAAATGCTGATCTGATTCTGGTCATGAAAGATGGCAATATCATCGAGCAAGGCAATCATGATGAGCTAATGGCGCAAGCTGGTTTCTACGCTGACCTCTATAACAGTCAATTTACAGAAGATGAAGCAGAAGAATAAACCCAAAGAAGGCTTGACGGCCTTCTTTTTCTTATTTATACTAGAATACATAGAAAGAGAGAAGTATGAGTCAGAAATTATACAATATGAAATTTGCTGCGGTCTATCTAGCCTTGGTTGCAAAGGTTGAGCGAAAGGGTGGAAGGGCAGAGTCAGTTCATCAAGTGACCAGTTGGTTGACAGGGTATGAAGTGAGTGACGTCCTCGCTTGTCTGGATAGAGATGTTACCTATGGAGATTTTTTTCGACAAGCACCATATTATGTTCCTGAACGAATTGCGATTACAGGGAAGATTTGCGGTGTCCGTATTGAGGAAATTGATGATCCTTTGTTGCAAGAAATACGTCGCTTGGACAAATTAGTAGATTGGCTTGCCAAGGGGAAAACATCTCAACAAGTTCTAGAAAAGTATGAGAAATTGAAATGAAAAATTATCAAGAATGGTATGGCCACGTTGCTGCTAACATTAAAAATAAGCCCTTTCTTCTGAGCTTGTTAAGAACTTTCAATCGGTTCATGACGGCAGTTATGCCTATGATTTATCTAACCTTGTTAGCCACTACCTACTTCCAAGAAGGACTTGGTAAACAGGTCTTGATCTATGTGTGTATCCCTGCATCAGGCTTTGTGATTTTGTCCTTTCTTCGTAAGAAAATCAATACCCCTAGGCCTTATGAGGAATGGACTGTTAAACCCTTGCTTGACAGAGATAGTCCTGGTCAGTCAATGCCCAGTCGTCATGTCTTTTCAGCAACCATTATCTCCATGGCTTGCTTACATGCTAGTTTATCTGTAGGGGTTATCTCGTTGGTCTTGTCAGCCCTCCTCGGTCTCGTGAGAGTCTTAGGTGGAGTGCATTTTCCCAAGGATGTAGTGGTTGGTTATATTTGTGGTCTTGCGTGGGGTGTGCTTTTCTTTCTATTTTGAATTGTAAGTTAAGCTGGTCCTACAACCACTTACGGGTCTAAAGTAACCACTTGCTTTTTTGCTCTTGTTTTCTTATTTTGGCTTTGATATAGTAGAGTCAGAAAGGAGATGGAATGAAGTTACGAATCGAAATTGACAGCAATTTAGAGGAAACTGAAATTGTCATCAAGGCAGCGGCTTTGACAGATGAGATTGCGGATTTACAGCGCCTCTTGCAAGAATCCAAGTCTCCTCGGTTGATTTTTTACAAGGGGACGGGTGAATATTATCTGGACTTGTCGGAAATTCTTTTCTTTGAAACAGAGGGGAACAAGATTTACGCCCATACCCAGAAAGATGCCTACGAGGTTCGACTTAAACTCTATGAGTTAGAGTCTATCCTGCCCCGTTATTTCAGTCGAGTATCCAAGTCGACCATTGCTAATATTCGGCAAGTTTACTCGGTTGACAAGTCCTTTTCAGGAACGGGCACCATTTCCTTTTATCAAACCCACAAGGAGGTTCATGTCTCACGGCATTACCAATCCCTCCTAAAAGAAAATCTAAGAAACATGAGGTAAGAACATGAAAAAGAAAGCATTTGGTATTGTGTTGCTAGTATTGGCAGCTTTAATATTATTACAAGGAAATTTTGGAATCCCTTCATTCGGTGGGCAAATTTGGCCCTTGCTTGGTATTGCATTTTTTGCCTATCAATCAGTTGGAGCTTTGTTGCGTCGTCACTTAACTTCAGCCTCTTTTACAGCTCTAGTAGCCTTAATGATTGCTAACCACTTTTATGGCATTTTACCAATTCCTAATCAGTCATTGTTCTGGGCAAGTATTTTAATCGTAATGGGTGTCAGCGCACTCACTCATTCTAACAGAACTTGGAATGGGAAAAAATGGTGGTATGATGGTAAAAAGACCATTCTTACAGATAAGGAAGTTGCTTTTGGGACTGGGACTTTCTACAAGCAAAATCAAGAATTGGTAGACGACCAAGTAGAAGTTGGTTTTGGAAATGCCAAAATCTATTATGACAATGCAGAGATTTTAGGAGATAGCGCAACCTTGAAGATAGAAGTCGGATTTGGGAATGTAGTTATCTACGTGCCTCAACACTGGAGAGTAGATCTAAAGGTAGAGACTTTTTGTGGAGCAGCCAAGGCAGATGCCCCTCTAGCCCCAACTAGCAAAACTTTGATTATCCGTGGAGATGTGGCTTTTGGGAAATTAGGAGTTGTTTACGTTAAATAAAAAAATCTTTCAATCCCCTTGCCAAAACAGAGAAAGTGTGATAACATAGTACAGTATGTGGTGCTAGCACATCCGCTATATTAGATCTAATAGGAGGAAAACACAAATGGCTAAAGTATGTTACTTTACAGGTCGTAAGACTGTATCAGGAAACAACCGTTCACACGCGATGAACCAAACAAAACGTGCCGTAAAACCAAACCTTCAAAAAGTTACTGTTCTTATCGATGGTAAACCTAAAAAAGTTTGGGCTTCAGCTCGTGCTTTGAAATCAGGTAAAGTTGAACGCGTTTAATAATAAAAGTAAGGAGACCTTAGGGTCTTTTTTCTTTTACTGTAGGTATAAAATCATTTGAAAAACGGAGTAAATATCCGCTGATACAGTATTCTGCTTTTACACTTGGGCTGAAATATGATAAAATAGAGTATCAACTAGTTGAGGTAAAAAGGATGACTGTAAAAATTAATACAAAAGATGGTCAAATCGAACTAACAGATGAAGTGATTGCAACCGTCGTAGGTGGAGCAGCAACTGAGATTTTTGGTGTGGTCGGTATGGCTAGTAAAAATGCCCTCAAAGATAATTTCCAAGCCCTTCTAGGTAAGGAAAATTATTCCAAAGGTGTCGTCGTAAAGGCGGCCGAAGATGGCAGTATTGCAGTTGATGTATATACCGTGTTGAGCTACGGAACAAAGATTAGCGAAGTGTCAAAAAACATTCAAGAGCGTGTTCGTTTTAGTTTGGAAAACCAACTTGGAATTACTGCTCAGACTGTAAATGTCTACATTCAAAATATCAAAGTTGTAGGAGAATAACCGTGTCAAAAATTACTACTAGCTTATTTCAAGAAATGGTGCAGGCTGCATCAACTCGCTTGAATAAGCAAGCTGAATATGTCAATTCATTAAACGTCTTTCCAGTTCCAGATGGAGATACTGGAACAAACATGGGAATGACCATTGAAAATGGAGCTAAAGAAGTTGCAGACAAGCCAGCTTCTACAGTTGGCGAGGTAGCGAGCATTCTTGCCAAAGGTCTTTTGATGGGTGCGCGTGGAAACTCAGGCGTTATTACGTCTCAGCTTTTCCGTGGATTTTCACAAGCTATTAAGGATAAAGACGAGTTAACAGGTCAAGACTTGGCCCTCGCCTTCCAATCAGGTGTGGAAGTTGCCTATAAGGCAGTGATGAAGCCAGTTGAAGGAACGATTTTGACGGTTTCTCGTGGTGCTGCTATCGGTGCTAAGAAAAAAGCTGAGCAAACAGATGATGCTGTTGAAGTCATGCGCGCAGCCTTGGAAGGTGCTAAAACAGCACTAGCTAAAACGCCAGACATGCTTCCAGTATTGAAAGAAGTTGGCGTTGTGGACTCAGGTGGTCAAGGTCTGGTCTTCATCTACGAAGGTTTCCTTTCAGCCCTTACTGGCGAATATATTGCATCCGAGGACTTTGTAGCGACTCCTGCCAACATGAGTGAGATGATCAATGCAGAACACCACAAGTCAGTAGCTGGTCACGTAGCGACTGAGGACATCACCTTTGGTTACTGTACTGAAATCATGGTAGCTCTTAAGCAAGGTCCAACCTATGCCAAAGATTTTGACTACGACGAATTCCGTAACTACTTGAATGAGCTTGGGGATTCTCTCCTTGTTGTCAATGATGATGAAATCGTCAAAGTCCATGTCCATACAGAAGATCCAGGACTTGTTATGCAAGAAGGTCTCAAATATGGTAGCTTGGTCAAGGTAAAAGTTGACAATATGCGTAACCAACACGAAGCACAGGTTGAGAAAGAAGCTGCTCAAGTTAGCAAACCAGCTGAAGAAAAAGAATATGCTTTGATTGCTGTGGTGGCTGGTAAAGGTCTAGCAGATATCTTCCGTTCTCAAGGTGTGGATTATGTTATCGAAGGCGGTCAAACTATGAACCCTTCAACAGAAGACTTTATCAAGGCTGTTGAACAGGTCAACGCTCGTAACATCATCTTCCTGCCAAACAACAAAAACATCTTCATGGCAGCTCAATCTGCAGCAGAAGTTTTGGAGCAACCAGCAGTAGTGGTGGAAGCTCGCACTCTTCCCCAAGGTTTGACAAGTCTTCTTGCCTTTGATCCAAGCAAGTCAATCGAAGAAAACCAAGAGCGTATGACTGCTACTCTTAGCGATGTTGTTAGTGGAAGCGTCACAACAGCTGTGCGTGATACAACCATTGATGGCTTAGAAATCCATGAAAACGATAATCTTGGTATGGTTGATGGGAAAATCCTCGTGTCAAACCCTGATATGCATCAAACCTTGACAGAAACCTTGAAACATATGTTGGATGAAGATAGTGAAATTGTAACCTTCTATGTCGGTGAAGATGGAAGCGAAGAACTTGCCAATGAAATTGCTCAAGAAATCGCAGAAGAATTCGAAGACGTTGAAGTCGAGATTCACCAAGGACAACAACCAGTTTACCCATACCTATTTAGTGTGGAATAAAAATTTAATAGATTAAAAAGAAAGTTGATTTTGCAACTTTCTTTTTTTATGACATTTGTCATACCTCCTCATGACAGAAGCTTCTAGTGATTCTACCTTTAAAGAATTATACTAGATGTATCAAATGGAGGAAGAAAAAAATGAAACATAAAGTAATTGTCGCAATGAGTTTAGTAGCAGCAGGAGTCATGACTTATCTCATGTTCTCAGGATTGGATGAAGATTTCTATCATTTTCCTTGGGAGCTATTTGCAGGATTTGGAATGATGTCCTGGCTTATCCGAGAAGGTTTGAAATTAGTCTCAGATGTGAAAAAGGAGTTTGAAAAATGAAAAAAGCGATTCTCTATCTCTTTATTGCACTATCACTAGTGGTATGGTTGGTAGAAATGTTTACAGGTTGGTTTGATCAAGCCTTCCTTCACCAATTCATCCGTGGTGCCTGGGGACTAGGATTTATGATTTTTATCGCCTTTCCTATGGGAGAGGAGTGGCTGAAAGGAGAATATCATGAACATGATTAAGGTAGAAAGCCTAAATAAAAACATCAAGAGTAAGGCTATTTTGAAGGATATTTCCTTTGAGGTAGCTGAAGGCGAATGCGTCGCCTTGATTGGGCCAAATGGTGCTGGAAAGACAACACTCTTGGACTGTTTGCTCGGAGATAAACTGGTCACCAGTGGTCAAGTATCTATTCAAGGTTTACCAGTGACGAGTTCTCAGTTAGACTACATAAGATCCTATCTCCCTCAAGAAAATGTCATCGTTCAGAAACTAAAGGTAAAAGAGTTGATTGCTTTCTTTCAAAGTATTTATCCAAATCCCTTGAGCAATCAGGAGATCGATCAACTATTGCAGTTTGACAAGCAACAAAAAGAGCAATTTGCAGAAAAATTGTCAGGTGGGCAAAAGCGTCTTTTCTCTTTTGTCTTGACCTTGATTGGCCGACCAAAACTTGTCTTTTTAGATGAGCCAACTGCGGCCATGGATACCTCAACCCGCCAACGTTTTTGGGAAATTGTTCAGGATCTAAAAGCGCAGGGAGTTACCATTCTCTATTCGTCCCATTACATCGAAGAAGTAGAGCATACAGCTGATCGGATTTTGGTCTTGAATAAGGGAAAGTTGATTCGCGATACAACACCTCTAGCCATGCGCAGTGAGGAGATTGAAAAGCACTTTATTCTTCCTCTAGCCTATAAGGAAGTTGTCGAACAGTCAAACTTGGTTGAAAACTGGTCACAAAAACAGGATGCTTTACAAGTAGTCACACGCGAAGCAGATGCTTTCTGGGAACTGTTAGTTCAAGCAGGATGTAGCATACAAGAAATCGAAGTCAATAATCGTAGCTTGTTGGATACAATCTTTGAAGAAACACAAAAGGGAGATGACTAAGATGAAACGATGGATCGCACTAAACAAGATAGAATTTCTATTGACCAAACGACAATTAGTAACTTATCTATTATCAGTAGGGATGCCGACAGCCTTCTATCTATTCTTTTCTGGCATGTACCAGGACACACCAGGTGGACCCGCGAATTTTATGCGTGATTACCTTATCTCTATGACTGCCTTTTCCATGATGTCAACAGCTATCTTCTCATTCCCAGTTGTTTTACATACCGACAAGATGAACAACTGGCAGAAAACATTGCGCCATACCCCTGTAAATATGGTAGAATATTATCTATCAAAGATAACAAGTATGATGGTTGATTATTTGGTCTCAATCCTAGTTGTTTTCTCAGTTGGGCACTTGGTCAGAGGTGTGGATATGTCTCTTGGAAATTGGATTGGGGCGGCTCTCTTGCTGATTTTGGGAAGTATTGCATTTGTAGCACTTGGCTTGACCTTGACTCTCTTACCAACTAGTCAGCTGATGTCTGTCGTGGGCAATCTTCTCTATCTAGGCTTGGCTGTTTTGGGTGGACTCTGGATGCCCATCTCTTTATTTCCAGACTGGATGCAAGCAATCGGGAAGTGCCTACCAACTTATCAGTTGATGGAGTTGCTCAAGACCTTCTTAAACGAGGGTGGCATCAATTTATCAGCCACAGTTTATCTACTTGTTTTTTCAGCAGTTTTGTTTGGTTTGTCCATTTACCTTCAAGGTCATAAGGAGAATTCTTAATGCTTGAAAGACTGAAAAGCATACACTATATGTTTTGGGCCAGTTTAATTTTTATGATTTTCCCCATCCTACCTGTAGTGACTGGGTGGCTTTCTGTCTGGCATTTATTGATTGATATTCTATTTGTAGTGGCATATTTGGGTGTTTTAACAACTAAGAGCCAGCGCCTATCTTGGCTATATTGGGGTCTCATGCTGACTTATGTAGTTGGGAATACTGCCTTTGTTGCTGTTAATTATATCTGGTTCTTCTTTTTCCTTTCTAACCTCTTAAGTTATCATTTTGGCGTACGTAGTTTAAAGTCTTTACATGTCTGGACTTTTCTTCTTGCTCAAGTCCTTGTTGTGGGCCAACTGTTGATTTTTCAGAGAATCGAAGTTGAGTTTCTATTCTATCTACTTGTAATTCTTACTTTTGTCGATTTAATGACTTTTGGCTTGGTTCGGATTCGGATTGTGGAGGATTTGAAAGAAGCACAGGCTAAGCAAAATGCCCAGATAAATCTATTGCTTGCTGAAAATGAACGCAGTCGTATCGGTCAAGATTTACATGATAGTCTGGGGCATACCTTTGCTATGCTTAGTGTTAAAACTGATCTAGCCTTGCAGTTATTTCAAATACAGGCTTATTCAAAGGTGGAAAAGGAATTAAGAGAAATACAGCAAATTAGCAAAGAATCAATGCGTGAAGTGCGAACCATTGTGGAAAATCTTAAGTCTAGAACTTTGACATCCGAACTAGAGACTGTGAAAAAGATGTTAGAAATTGCTGGAATTGAGGTGGAAATAGCTAATCAACTAGATACAGCTAGCTTAACTCAGGAATTGGAGTCAACGGCTTCCATGATTTTGCTTGAATTGGTGACTAATATCATCAAACATGCCAAAGCTTCTAAAGTCTACTTAAAATTAGAACGGACAGAGAAAGAACTCATTCTAACAGTGGGAGATGATGGCTGTGGCTTTGCTTCTATAAAGGGGGATGACCTCCATACAGTTCGAGATCGTGTTTTTCCATTTTCGGGAGAAGTAAAGGTAATTAGTTGGAAACAACCGACAAAAGTTCAGGTTCGACTACCTTATAAGGAGAGAGACTAAGATGAAACTACTTGTTGCAGAAGATCAAAGTATGTTGCGAGATGCCATGTGCCAGTTGCTCACGCTTCAACCGGATGTAGAGTCTGTCTTTCAAGCCAAGAATGGGCAAGAAGCAATCCAACTATTAGAAAAGGAGTCTGTAGATATCGCCATCCTTGACGTAGAAATGCCTGTTAAGACGGGCCTCGAAGTCTTGGAGTGGATACGAGCAGAAAATCTAGAAACAAAGGTGGTTGTAGTGACGACCTTCAAGCGTCCTGGGTATTTTGAACGTGCGGTCAAGGCTGGAGTAGATGCTTATGTATTAAAAGAAAGAAATATTGCAGACCTCATGCAAACCTTGCACACTGTCCTCGAAGGGCGCAAGGAGTATTCGCCTGAATTGATGGAAGTGGTGATGACGCATCCCAATCCATTAACAGAGCAAGAAATCGCCGTTTTAAAGGGAATTGCTCAAGGCTTGTCTAACCAAGAAATTGCAGATCAACTTTATTTATCAAACGGAACCGTCCGAAACTATGTCACCAATATTCTTTCGAAACTAGATGCTAGTAATCGAACAGAGGCAGCTAATATCGCAAAAGAATCTGGTTGGTTGTGATACTATCATATCTCGAAAACCATTATGTGCTAAAATTGAAATTATTCAATCAAACAATTTTGTAACTGGAGGAGGGCTTAGTTTCCTCCTTTTGGTTTAGTCTAAGGTGGTACCACGGAGATAAAATTGCTAAATTCTCCAAAACATATTCTATTTTAGGTTTGTGAAAATCACTTTTTTATGGTAGAATGTAAAAGAATGTATATCATTCGGAATAACAATAAAATGAGGTAAAAACATGGAAATCATGTCGCTTGCGATTGCTGTTTTTGCCGTCATCATTGGTTTAGTCATTGGATATGTCAGCATCTCAGCTAAGATGAAATCATCTCAGGAAGCTGCAGAGTTGATGCTTTTAAATGCTGAACAAGAAGCAACTAATTTACGTGGACAAGCTGAGCGTGAAGCAGATTTACTTGTTAATGAAGCCAAGCGTGAAAGCAAGTCTCTTAAAAAAGAAGCACTATTGGAGGCCAAAGAAGAAGCCAGAAAATACCGTGAAGAAGTGGACGCTGAATTCAAATCAGAACGTCAGGAACTCAAACAAATCGAAAGTCGTTTGACAGAGAGAGCTACTAGCCTCGACCGTAAGGACGACAATTTGACGAGTAAAGAACAAACACTTGAACAAAAAGAACAAAGTATTTCTGATAGAGCGAAAAACCTTGATGCGCGTGAAGAGCAATTAGAGGAAGTCGAAAGACAAAAAGAAGCAGAGTTAGAGCGTATTGGTGCCCTGTCTCAGGCAGAAGCACGAGATATTATCTTGGCTCAGACAGAGGAAAACTTGACCAAGGAGATTGCCAGCCGTATTCGCGAAGCTGAGCAAGAGGTCAAGGAACGTTCTGACAAAATTGCCAAGGACATCTTGGTTCAAGCTATGCAACGTATCGCTGGTGAATATGTAGCGGAGTCAACAAACTCAACAGTTCATCTGCCAGATGATACTATGAAGGGACGCATTATTGGTCGTGAAGGTCGTAACATTCGTACCTTTGAAAGTTTGACAGGGGTTGATGTGATTATCGACGATACACCAGAAGTGGTAACCTTGTCAGGTTTTGACCCGATTCGTCGTGAGATTGCCCGTATGACTATGGAAATGTTGCTCAAAGATGGTCGTATCCACCCAGCTCGTATCGAGGAGTTGGTTGAGAAAAACCGTCAAGAGATTGACAATAAGATCCGTGAATACGGTGAGGCAGCTGCCTATGAGATTGGTGCGCCAAACCTTCACCCTGACTTGATGAAGATTATGGGACGTTTGCAGTTCCGTACTTCTTATGGACAAAATGTCTTGCGCCATTCGATTGAGGTTGCTAAATTGGCTGGTATCATGGCCAGCGAACTTGGTGAAAATGCGGCTCTTGCCCGTCGTGCTGGATTCCTTCACGATATCGGGAAAGCTATTGACCGCGAGGTTGAGGGTAGCCACGTTGAAATCGGTATGGAATTGGCTCGTAAGTATAAGGAACACCCAGTTGTGGTCAATACGATTGCTAGCCACCACGGCGATGTCGAAGCAGAAAGTGTCATTGCAGTGATCGTCGCTGCGGCAGATGCCTTGAGCGCAGCCCGTCCAGGTGCTCGTAGTGAGTCTCTTGAAAGCTACATCAAGCGTCTTCATGATTTGGAAGAAATTGCTAACGGCTTTGAGGGAGTGCAAACTAGCTTTGCCCTTCAAGCAGGACGTGAAATCCGCATCATGGTCAATCCAGGACAAATCAAGGACGACAAAGTCACAATCTTGGCTCACAAAGTTCGTGAGAAAATTGAAAACAATCTCGATTACCCAGGAAATATCAAGGTAACCGTGATTCGTGAGCTTCGTGCAGTAG
The DNA here is from genome assembly GCF_047465045.1 of Streptococcus mitis. Taxonomy (GTDB): domain Bacteria; phylum Bacillota; class Bacilli; order Lactobacillales; family Streptococcaceae; genus Streptococcus; species Streptococcus mitis_DT. The sequence goes on along the minus strand of NZ_JASHAR010000004.1, from coordinate 54,260 downwards.
ATTATGCTAAATAAATAAGAAAGAGCAGTTGAAAAATTACTGCTTTTTTGTTACACTAGATAGAAAGACTGTAAAGGATAATCTGGCTTTTTGCCATTATTCTAGAGAAATGTTATTTCACAGACTGACTAAAAGGAGACACAATGGCAGACCGAGGCTTACTAATCGTTTTTTCTGGTCCTTCAGGGGTTGGAAAAGGAACGGTTAGAAGAGAGATTTTTGAGAGTTCTGAAAACCAATTTCAATACTCTGTATCGATGACGACACGCGCACAACGTCCTGGAGAAGTGGACGGTGTTGACTATTTCTTCCGTACTCGCGAAGAGTTTGAAGAGCTGATTCGTCAAGGTCAGATGTTGGAATACGCAGAATATGTCGGCAACTACTATGGAACTCCTCTGACCTATGTCAACGAAACCTTGGACAAGGGAATCGATGTTTTCCTTGAAATTGAAGTTCAAGGCGCTCTTCAGGTCAAGAAAAAGGTTCCAGATGCTGTCTTTATCTTCCTGACACCACCAGATTTGGATGAATTGCAAGATCGTTTAGTAGGTCGTGGAACAGACAGTGCAGAAGTGATTGCCCAACGAATCGAAAAAGCCAAGGAAGAAATTGCTCTCATGCGTGAGTATGATTATGCGATTGTCAACGATCAGGTGCCCCTAGCTGCTGAGCGTGTCAAACGTGTTATTGAAGCAGAGCACTTCCGTGTAGATCGTGTCATTGGTCACTATCAGGAGATGTTACCAAAATCTCCAACTACTCGATAAAATTTAGAAAATAGGTACAAGCAAATGATGTTAAAACCCTCTATTGATACCTTGCTCGACAAGGTTCCATCAAAATATTCACTCGTAATTTTGGAAGCAAAACGTGCCCACGAATTGGAAGCAGGTGCGCCAGCAACTCAAGGTTTCAAGTCTGAAAAATCAACTCTTCGCGCTTTAGAAGAAATCGAATCAGGAAACGTTACAATTCACCCAGATCCAGAAGGAAAACGTGAAGCAGTGCGTCGCCGTATCGAAGAAGAAAAACGCCGCAAAGAAGAAGAAGAAAAGAAAATCAAAGAGCAAATCGCTAAAGAAAAAGAAGATGGTGAAAAAATTTAAGGTTGGGGGGACTCAATCTTATTTTTTCTATTGCAAGAATGTACTGACAAGGAGGAGGTGAGAAGATGGCTATAGCCAAGATTATCGTAGATGTGCCTTTGATGCAGACGGACCAGCCCTATAGTTACAGGATTCCTGAGGAATTCGAGGGAATGCTAGAAGTTGGGATGCGGGTTCATGTACCTTTTGGTAAGGGCAATCGCCTGATTCAAGGGATTGTTCTTGGTTTGGAGTCCCAACCAGATGAAGAAGAGGCTAATCATGATTTAAAAGATATTGCGGAGGTGCTGGATTTTTCTCCTGTTCTCACGCAAGAACAACTCTGGCTTGCTGAGGAGTTACGCAAGTCCGTCTTCTCCTATAAAATCTCCATCCTCAAGGCTATGCTACCAGGATTTCTGAACTCCAGCTATGACAAGATTCTCTATCCTCTTGCAGGTCTGAGTCAGGAAGACCGAGAGCGCTTGTTTGGTTCAGAAGATTCGCTTGCCTTTTCTTCTCTAGATTTAGGTAAGCAAGCTGAAATGATGCGTTTGACTAGAAAAGGCCTGCTTGGTCTAGAATATCAGGCGATTGATCAAAAGAAGGTCAAGACCCAGTCTTGGTATGAGGTAGACCTTGTTCAGTTAGAAGGTGTAGAGATTTCTACACGCGCCAAGAAAAAGTTAGAACTGAGAGACTATCTGCTGTCTCATCCAGAGAGCGCTTCTTTGGCTAGTTTGTTAGAGTCCTACTCGCGGGAGCAAGTCAACTTCTTTGTGGAACAAGGTGCTGTGACCATAGTTCAAAAGGAAGTTCAACGCTCGGCTGCTTATTTTGAAGGGATTGAAGCAAGTCAGCCTTTAGAGTTGAATCCAGAGCAAAGACAGGCGCGTGATGCGGTTGTCAGTGCGATTGGCAGTCATCAGCCTCCTTTCCTCCTTCAAGGGATTACAGGAAGTGGGAAGACGGAGGTTTATTTGCAGATTATCCAAGGAGCCTTGGACAAGGGCAAGACAGCTATTTTGCTGGTGCCTGAGATTTCCTTGACTCCACAAATGACGGAGCGTTTTATTGCTCGATTTGGTGAGAAAGTGGCCATTCTTCATTCAGGCCTATCCAATGGTGAAAAGTACGACGAATGGCGCAAGGTGGAACGTGGCGATGCTCAAGTTGTTGTGGGTGCCAGATCTGCCATCTTTGCTCCGCTGAAAAATCTAGGTGTCATTATAATCGATGAGGAGCATGAAGCGACTTATAAGCAGGACAGCAATCCCCGTTACCATGCTAGAGAGGTAGCTATTTTACGGGCCCAGTATAATCAAGCAGCACTGGTACTTGGTTCAGCAACTCCTAGTCTGGAAAGCCGTGCTCGGGCTGGAAAAGGCGTTTATCAACATTTACGTCTGACCCAGCGCGCCAATCCTTTAGCTAGGATCCCTGAGGTTCAAGTGATTGACTTTCGAGACTATATCGGACAAAACGAGACATCAAACTTTACGCCACCTTTGTTAGAAGCTATTCAGGACCGTCTGGCTAAAAAAGAGCAGGTGGTTCTTATGCTCAATCGCCGTGGTTATTCTAGCTTTGTTATGTGTCGGGAGTGTGGGACGGTGGATACTTGTCCTAACTGTGACATTTCCTTGACCTTGCATATGGATACCAAGACCATGAACTGCCATTATTGTGGTTTTTCGAAGGATATTCCTCACGTTTGCCCCAACTGTAAGAGTCGCAGTATTCGTTACTATGGGACGGGGACACAGAAGGCTTATGACGAGCTGGCAGAACTCTTTCCGCAGGCACGTATTTTGCGGATGGATGTGGACACGACTCGTAAGAAAGGTAGTCACCAAGCTCTTCTTGACCAGTTTGGGCGAGGAGAAGCAGATATTTTACTAGGTACTCAGATGATTGCCAAGGGATTGGATTTTCCAAATGTGACCCTAGTCGGAGTGCTCAATGCGGATACGGCCTTAAATCTGCCTGATTTCCGTTCTTCTGAGAGAACCTTCCAGCTCTTGACTCAGGTGGCAGGTCGTGCAGGTCGAGCTGAAAAAGCTGGTCAGGTCTTAATCCAGTCTTACAATCCTGAGCACTATGCTATTCGATTTGCCAAGGATCAGGATTACGAAGGCTTTTATGCCTATGAAATGGGAATTAGACGACAACTTGGTTATCCACCTTACTATTTCACCATTGGAATTACCCTTTCTCACAAGAAGGAAGAAGAGGTGGTCAAACGTGCCTATGAAGTTATGAACATTTTGCGGTCAGGTTTATCAGAGGCCAGTCACATTCTGGGGCCGACGCCAAAACCCATTGCCCGTACCCACAACCTCTATCATTACCAGATTTTAATTAAATACCGTTTAGAAGATGAGCTAAGTCCGACTCTCAACCAGGTCTTGGCCTTGACGCAAGAACGGGAAAATAGTGAGCTCCGTCTCAGCATTGACCATGAGCCACAGCAATTTTTATAAGAAGGAGAAGATATGACAAAATTAATCTTTATGGGGACCCCCGACTTTTCAGCAACAGTTTTAAAAGGGCTTTTGACAGATGACCGTTACGAAATTCTAGCCGTTGTGACCCAGCCGGACCGCGCTGTTGGTCGTAAAAAAGTGATCCAAGAAACCCCAGTCAAGCAGGCTGCCAAAGAGGCAGGACTTCCTATCTACCAACCTGAAAAACTATCTGGAAGTCCAGAGATGGAAGCTATTATGAATTTAGGAGCGGATGGAATTGTGACTGCTGCTTTTGGGCAATTTCTTCCAAGTAAACTCCTTGATAGCATGGATTTTGCGGTCAATGTTCACGCCTCCCTTCTTCCTAAACACCGTGGTGGTGCTCCTATCCATTATGCCTTGATTCAAGGGGATGAGGAAGCTGGTGTGACCATTATGGAAATGGTTAAGGAAATGGATGCAGGGGATATGATTTCGCGTCGTAGTATTCCGATTACGGATGAGGACAATGTCGGCACCTTGTTTGAGAAATTGGCGCTAGTTGGTCGTGACTTGCTTTTGGACACCCTTCCTGCCTATATTGCTGGGGAAATCAAACCTGAACCGCAGGATCCAAGTCAGGTTACTTTCTCGCCAAATATCAAACCCGAGGAAGAAAAGTTGGATTGGAATAAAAGCAATCGTCAACTTTTCAACCAAATCCGTGGGATGAACCCCTGGCCTGTTGCCCATACTTTCCTTAAGGGTGACCGCTTTAAGATTTATGAAGCACTACCAGTAGAAGGTCAGGGAAATCCAGGTGAGATTCTCTCTACTGGTAAGAAAGAATTGATTGTCGCAACGGCTCAAGGGGCTCTATCCCTCAAACAAGTGCAGCCAGCTGGTAAACCTAAGATGGACATTGCTTCCTTCCTCAATGGAGTTGGACGTACATTGACTGTAGGAGAACGATTTGGTGACTAAAGTAGAAACAGCTAGAAGTCTAGCTCTAGCAGTGCTAGAGGATGTTTTTATCAATCAAGCATACTCAAATATCGCCTTAAATAAGCATCTCAAGGGAAGTCAACTTTCTGTAGCAGACAAGGGCTTGGTGACAGAGATTGTCTATGGAACGGTGGCCCGTAAACTGACTCTGGAATGGTACCTATCCCACTTTATCGAAGACAGAGACCAGTTAGACAGCTGGCTTTATGTCCTTCTTCTCATGAGTGCCTACCAACTACGCTATTTGGACAAGATTCCTAATCACGCTGTGGTCAATGAAGCAGTGGAATTGGCCAAAGTCCGTAAAAAAGGCAGTGAAAAATTGGTCAACGCCGTCCTTCGCCGTATCTTGCGTGAAGGCTGGCCAGATATTGCTAGCATCAAACGAAAAAACAAGCGTGATTCCATTGCCTATTCTCTCCCAGTTTGGCTAGTTGCCAAGCTCAAGGAAGAATACGGAGAGGAGCGAGCGCAAGCTATTTTTGAAAGCCTTTTAGTGCGAAACAAGGCCAGCATTCGTGTAACAGACCTAGGACGAAAAGAGGAAATCCAAACCTTGTTGGAGGCCAGTGATTCATCCTTGTCTCTCTCTGGTCTGGTTAAGGAGCAAGGGCATTTTGCAGGCCATGATTTGTTTGTGGAGGGAGCTATAACCATCCAAGACGAGTCCAGTCAATTGGTTGCGCCAACTTTGAATTTGCAGGGAGATGAGCGAGTGCTTGATGCTTGTGCGGCTCCGGGTGGGAAAACAGCCCATATAGCTTCTTATCTCACGACAGGTCAGGTTACGGCTCTGGACTTGTACGACCATAAGTTGGACTTAATCCAAGAAAATGCCCAACGTCTGGGTGTGGCAGACCGGGTTCAAACGCAAAAATTGGATGCCAGAAAGGTGCATGAGCTTTTTGGTCAGGATTCATTTGATAAGATTTTGGTAGATGCTCCCTGTTCAGGAATTGGTCTTCTGCGACGCAAACCAGACATTAAATACAATAAAGAAACGGCAGATTTCGCTTCCTTGCAGGAAATTCAGCTAGAAATATTAGGTAGTGTTTGTCAAACACTACGCAAAGGTGGTATAATAACTTATAGTACCTGTACTATTGTCTCAGAGGAGAACTTTCAAGTCGTACAGGCATTTTTAGAAAGTCATCCTGAATTTGAGCAGGTAACACTAGAACATGAATGTAAGGATATCATGAAAGATGGCTGTATCCTCATCACACCGGAATTGTATGGAAGTGATGGATTCTTCATCAGTCAATTTCGCAAGATATCGGATTAGGAAGGAACTAACACATGGAAATTTCATTATTAACAGATGTTGGTCAGAAACGAACAAATAACCAAGACTATGTCAACCACTATGTCAATAGAGCTGGACGTACCATGATTATCCTAGCTGATGGTATGGGAGGTCATCGCGCAGGGAATATTGCTAGTGAAATGGCGGTAACAGACCTAGGTGTAGCTTGGGTCGATACTCAAATCGATACGGTTAATGAAGTACGTGAATGGTTTGCTAACAACCTTGAGATTGAAAATCAAAAGATTAACCAATTGGGACAAGATGAAGCTTATAAAGGAATGGGAACAACCCTCGAGGCTGTTGCTATTATTGGCAATCAGGCTATCTATGCCCACATTGGGGATTCTCGTATCGGTTTGATTCGTGGAGAAGAATACCACCAGTTAACGAGCGACCATTCTTTGGTCAATGAATTGCTTAAGGCTGGTCAATTGACACCTGAAGAAGCTGCTAGCCATCCACAGAAAAATATTATTACCCAGTCAATCGGTCAAAAAGACGAAATTCAGCCTGATTTTGGAATGATCACCCTTGAGCCGGGAGACTATCTCTTACTCAATAGTGATGGCTTGACAAATATGATTTCAGGCAGTGAGATTTCTGATATTGTAACCAGCGATATTTCTTTGGCAGATAAGGCAGCAACCTTGATTCGTTTTGCCAACAATGCAGGTGGTTTGGACAATATCACAGTTGCCCTTATTGCTGTTAATGAGGAGGCAACAGAATGATCCAAATCGGCAAGATTTTTGCCGGGCGGTATCGGATTATCAAACAAATTGGTCGAGGAGGCATGGCAGATGTCTATTTGGCCAAGGATTTGATTTTGGACGGTGAAGAAGTGGCAGTGAAGGTCCTGAGGACCAACTACCAGACAGATCCTATTGCAGTGGCTCGTTTTCAGCGGGAAGCGAGAGCCATGGCGGATCTGGACCATCCTCATATCGTTCGGATAACAGATATTGGTGAGGAAGACGGTCAACAGTATCTTGCAATGGAGTATGTTGCTGGACTAGACCTTAAACGCTATATCAAGGAACACTATCCTCTTTCTAATGAAGAAGCAGTCCGTATTATGGGACAAATCCTCCTAGCCATGCGTTTGGCTCATACCAGAGGAATTGTCCATAGGGACTTGAAACCTCAAAATATCCTTTTGACACCAGATGGGACTGCCAAAGTCACAGATTTTGGGATTGCGGTAGCCTTTGCTGAGACGAGTCTGACTCAGACTAACTCAATGCTGGGCTCGGTTCATTACTTGTCACCAGAGCAGGCGCGTGGTTCTAAAGCGACTGTACAGAGTGATATCTATGCCATGGGGATCATCTTTTATGAGATGTTGACAGGACATATCCCTTACGATGGGGATAGTGCAGTGACCATCGCCCTCCAGCATTTCCAGAAACCATTGCCATCGGTTATAGCTGAGAATCCATCTGTGCCTCAGGCTTTAGAGAATGTTGTCATCAAGGCAACTGCCAAGAAATTGACAGATCGTTATCAGTCAGTTGCAGAGATGTATGTGGACTTGTCTAGTAGTTTGTCTTATAATCGTCGCAATGAGCCTAAATTGGTGTTTAATGATACCACTAAGGCTGACACCAAGACTCTTCCTAAAGTTCCACAAAGTACCTTGACTTCGATTCCTAAGGTGCAAACACAAAGTCCAAAGCCACAGACTGCGAAGCCGAGTCAGCAGGCTTCAGAGGACAATTACGCAACCAAACCTGTTAAGAAACGGAAATTTAGAGTTCGCTATATGATTTTGTTGGCCAGCATTGTATTGGTGGCAGCTTCTCTTATTTGGATACTATCCAGAGCTCCTGCAACCATTGCCATTCCAGATGTGGCAGGTAAGACAGTGGCGGAAGCCAAGGAAACCCTCAAGAAAGCCAATTTTGAGATTGGCGAGGAGAAATCAGAGGCTAGTGAAAAGGTGGAAGAAGGGCGGATTATCCGTACAGATCCTGACGCTGGAACTGGTCGAAAAGAAGGAACGAAAATCAATTTGGTTGTCTCATCAGGCAAGCAATCCTTCCAATTGAGTAACTATATCGGCCGTAAATCGACCGATGTTATCGCAGAACTCAAGCAGAAGAAGGTACCTGAAAATCTCATCAAGATAGAGGAAGAAGAATCAAGCGAGAGTGAAGAAGGAACAGTTCTTAGACAGAGCCCGTCTGCTGGAACAACTTATGATTTGAGTAAGGCCTCAACAATTACTTTAACTATTGCTAAGAAAGTAACAAGTGTTGTCATGCCAAGTTATACAGGTTCCAGTCTTGAATTTACGAAAAATAACCTCATCCAAATTGTTGGTATAAAAGAAGCCAACATTGAAGTTGTAGAAGTTACCACAGCTCCTTCCGGAACTGCTGAGGGTACCGTCGTTGAACAGAGTCCAAGAGCAGGTGAAAAGGTAGATTTGAATAAGACACGCATCAAGATTTCAATTTACAAACCAAAAACACCGCCGTCAACATCATCATCAGCACCAGCCCAACGTGGAAACCAAGGTTCTACTACAACACCAAGTCAGGGGAACCAGCAAGGAAATCAACGAGGAGATACTCATTCTACTAATCAATCAAGTAGTGAGGGAAGCCACGAAAATTCACGTAATTAAACGAATCTTTGTCATGATTTCATGGCAAAGATTTTTTTTGACTCCAGATTTGTGATAGAATAGAGGGAGTTGATAAAAGGAGGGACGCATGGAAGAATCAAGAGAATTAAATGCCGTCATCGATGTGATTATGTTAGCTGGAACCATTCTTCTCAAAAGTGGTTCAGAGATTCATCGTGTAGAAGATACCATGATTCGTATTGCGCATTCGCAGGGGATTGTGGATTGCAATGTTCTTGCCATGCCAGCCGCTATCTTTTTCTCCATTGAAAATACCAATATTTCGCGAATGAAACGCGTGACTTCCTCTTCTTATAATATTGAAAAAGTCTGTGATGTGAACCAGATTTCTCGTCAGTTGGTAGGGGGGCAGATTGATTTAGAGACAGCCTTCAAGCAATTGAAGGCCTTGCAAGCTCAACCTCTTCCCTATACTAAGTTGCAGGTAACTTTGGCTGCGACCTTTAGTGCTCCTTTCTTTTCAATTATGTTTAGTGGAAATATCTACGACGCACTTGGGGCAGGAGTAGCTACCTTATTTGGTTTTGCCTTTTCCCTCTATGTAGAGAAGTTTATCCGAATTCCCTTTGTGACAGCATTTGCTGGAGCCTTTGTCTTTGGGATGATAGCCCAGTTTTGGGCTCGCTACACAGGTTTTCCTTCAACGGCAGATTTGATTATAGCTGGTGCGGTCATGCCGTTTGTACCAGGTATTGCCTTGACCAATGCGGTTCGTGATATTATGACCAACCACATAAACTCTGGTATGAGTAAGATGTTTGAATCCCTGCTCATTACCCTTGCTTTAGGGGCGGGAACTTCTGTCGCCTTGGTATTGATGAACTAATATGACACTAACAACCTTTTTATTACAAGCAGTAGCAAGTCTTCTTGCTATAATCACTTTTTTAATCGTACTCAATGTTCAACGTTCTATGCTCTTACCAGGAGGAATTTTGGGCATGGCTGTCTGGCTAATTTATCTTTTGCTCAAGGAACCGACCAATGTTATTGTGGCTACTTTTATTGCAGCCATTATCGGTTCTTGTGTCAGCCAGATTTTAAGTATTCTTTATAAGACACCTGCTGTAGTCTTTATCTTGGCAATCTTGGCACCTCTGGTTCCGGGTTATCTCTCCTATCGGACAACTGCCTTTTTTGTGACGGGAGATTACAGTCATGCCATTGCTAGTGCAACCTTGGTTGTTATGTTGGCTTTGGTGATTTCCATTGGAATGGCTAGCGGAACAGTGATTCTTAGACTGTATTCTTACTTACGAAAACAGCATAATCGTTAGACTAACAAGAGACTTGATTTGGTGAATCAAGTCTTTTTTCTCTCTTTTACTGCTATTTGTGATAAAATAGTATAGAACGATTTTTTACAATGAATGATAAAACAGAGGTAAATATGACAATCGGTATTGATAAGATTGGTTTTGCGACCGGTCAATATGTCTTGAAATTACAAGACTTAGCAGAAGCGAGGGGAATTGACCCTGAAAAATTAAGTAAAGGACTCTTACTCAAGGAATTGAGTATTGCGCCCCTAACTGAGGATATCGTGACCTTGGCGGCCAGTGCAAGTGATTCTATTTTAACGGAGCAAGAAAGAGCAGAAATTGATATGGTCATTGTAGCTACTGAGTCAGGAATTGACCAAAGTAAAGCTGCAGCCGTCTTTGTGCATGGTTTGCTGGGCATCCAGCCCTTTGCTCGTAGTTTCGAGATTAAAGAAGCCTGCTATGGAGCGACAGCTGCCCTTCATTATGCCAAATTGCATGTGGAAAATTCTCCAGAGTCCAAGGTTTTGGTCATTGCCAGTGACATTGCCAAGTACGGTATTGAAACTCCAGGAGAACCAACTCAGGGTGCCGGAAGTGTGGCCATGTTGATTACACAGAATCCACGCATTATGGCCTTTAATAATGACAATGTGGCTCAGACTCGTGACATCATGGATTTCTGGCGTCCAAATTACTCGACAACGCCTTATGTAAATGGTGTTTATTCTACCCAGCAATACTTGGATAGTTTGAAAACGACTTGGCTTGAATATCAAAAACGCTACCAGCTTACTTTGGATGATTTTGCGGCTGTTTGCTTCCACTTGCCTTATCCTAAATTAGCACTAAAGGGCTTGAAAAAGATCATGGATAAGAGCATGCCTCAAGAGAAAAAAGACCTCTTGCAAAACCATTTTGACCAGTCTATTCTCTACAGTCAAAAGGTGGGGAATATCTATACAGGTTCGCTTTTCCTTGGACTTTTGTCTCTCTTGGAAAATACAGATAGCTTGAAGGCTGGGGATAAAATTGCCCTTTATAGTTACGGAAGTGGGGCTGTAGCTGAGTTCTTCAGTGGTGAATTGATTGAAGGATATGAAGCTTATCTGGATAAAGACCGTTTGAACAAGCTCAACCAACGAACTGCCCTGTCTGTTGCAGACTATGAAAAAGTCTTCTTTGAGGAAGTAGACTTAGATGAAACAAATTCTGCCCAGTTTGCTGGCTATGAAAATCAAGAGTTTGCCTTGGTTGAAATTGTGGACCACCAACGCCGTTATAGCAAGGTTGAAAAATAATGAAGATAAGTTGGAATGGATTTTCTAAAAAATCATACCATGAGCGCCTTGAGCTGTTAAAAGCTAAGGCGCTCCTTAGTCCTGAGAAGCAAGCTAGTCTAGAGCAGGGTGAACAGATTAGTGTGACTGTCGCAGACCAGCTGAGTGAGAATGTAGTGGGAACTTTTTCTCTGCCTTATTCGCTAGTCCCAGAGGTTCTCGTTAACGGTCAGGAATACACAGTTCCCTATGTGACAGAAGAACCCTCAGTGGTTGCTGCGGCCAGCTATGCCAGTAAAATCATCAAGCGAGCAGGTGGCTTTACTGCTCAGGTTCATGAGCGCCGGATGATTGGTCAGGTAGCCCTTTATCAAGTTGCTGAACCTGAACAAGCTCAAGAGAAGATTACAAACAAAAAGACTGAGCTCTTGGAACTTGCCAATCAGGCCTATCCTTCTATCGTCAAACGTGGGGGTGGGGCGCGTGATTTGCATGTAGAGCAGATAAAAGGCGAAACTGACTTTCTCGTTGTTTATCTCCATGTCGATACCCAGGAAGCTATGGGAGCCAATATGCTCAACACCATGCTGGAAGCCTTGAAACCAGTCTTAGAAGAACTCAGTCAGGGACAGAGTCTTATGGGAATCCTGTCTAATTACGCGACTGATTCTCTGGTGACTGCAAGCTGTCGCATCGCCTTTCGTTACTTGAGCCGCCAGAAGGACCAAGGACGAGAAATTGCGGAGAAAATAGCTTTAGCTAACCAGTTTGCGCAGGCTGATCCTTATCGTGCAGCTACTCACAATAAAGGGATTTTTAATGGTATTGATGCCATTTTAATTGCTACTGGTAATGACTGGCGTGCCATCGAATCCGGGGCCCATGCCTTTGCCAGTCGAGATGGACATTACCAAAGTCTTAGTCAATGGACGCTGGACCTTGAAAGAGAAGAATTGGTCGGTGAGATGACCCTGCCCATGCCTGTGGCGACCAAGGGCGGCTCTATCGGTCTCAACCCTCGTGTAGCCCTCAGTCATGAACTACTGGGAAATCCTTCTGCCAAAGAATTAGCCCAGCTTATCGTGTCTATCGGGCTTGCCCAAAACTTTGCGGCCCTCAAAGCCTTGGTCAGCACAGGAATTCAGCAAGGTCACATGAAATTGCAGGCCAAATCCTTGGCACTTCTCGCAGGTGCTAGTGAATCCGAGGTAGCTCCCCTAGTCGAGCGCCTCATCGCAGATAAAACCTTTAACTTAGAGACTGCCCAGCGTTATCTAGAAAACTTGAGATCATAAAAAACTCAGACGAATTGGTCTGAGTTTTCTTGTACTTAAATACTTTTTCCTGGTAATAGTGTAACCGGTAAGAAGTAGCCTGTTGTTGCGACTTCCTTACCTTCAATCTTTTGCAAGAGGAGGTCAACGGTAAGGCAGGCAATCTCTTCCAAGGGTTGCTTAATAGTAGCCAGTTGAGGGTAGTAATTCTCGATAAAGTATGTACCATCATAGCCAATGACCTTGAGTTCTTCTGGGACAGAAATGCCCAGTTCTTGAGCAATTTTAATGACCAGAATAGCTGTTAAGTCATCCGAAGCAAAGATGGCATCTGGTTTTTGACGGGTCAAGATATTCTTGATTTCCATTTCTTTTCTGACTGGAGAAAAGTCACTGGAAACATTGATAATAGGAGCTTTGGGGAGTACAGATGCAAAACCAGCGTGGCGTAGTCCAGTTGGTGAGTTAGAATTGTCGTTCCCTGTAATCATGATGATAGATTGAGCGCCTGTCTTAGCCAAGGTCTGGGCAGCAAGAACCCCACCAGCATAGTTGTCAGAGGAGACGACAGGAATATCTGGTGACAGATTGCGGTCGAAGGAAATAATTGGTGCTGTCACGCGATTGTAGTCTTCTATTCCCAAGTTGTGACTACCAGAAATGATGCCGTCTACCTGATTGGCTTCCAACATTTCGATGTATTCACGTTCCTTTTCAGAATCGTGCTCACTGTTGCAGATGATGGTCTTATAACCATTTTTGAAGAGTTGGTGTTCCAGCTTATCAATCAATTCTGCGTAGAAAACGTTGGAAATATTTGGGAAAATCAAGCCGATTAATTTAGCCGATTTTCCTTGCAGACTACGAGCTAGGTTGTTGGGTTTATAGCCCAATTCCCGCATGGCTTCATTGACTTTTTGAATGGTTTTCTCAGAGAGATATCCTTTTTTATTGATAACCCGAGAAACGGTAGTAGGGCTGACGCCTGCAAGTTTGGCGACATCAGTGAGTTTTGCGACCATAATCTAATTCATAGTAAGTTCCAGTTGGGTTTCCAGATTTAATTAGGATACCATTTTGGTCCGCATGTGGGAAGACACGACCAGAAAATACTTTTTCTCCTTTATTGATGAAAATTTCAAAGACAGAGTTATCGATGAAGATTGTAGCAGTAGTAGCCTGATTCTCGATAGGGCAAGAACGAGTTGTTCCAAATTCTTGGGCATACTGTTCACCAGCCTGGCTACGATCCACTGTTACTTGACCATTTACAAGGTCAAAGTTGATGGAAAGTCCCTTGCCTTCTTTATCAGTAAGTAAGACAATCTCGCTCTGGCTATTGGCTTCCAAGTTGAGTTCAAGTTCGTAAGTGTTCTTGGTTTTGGAACGGTTTGAGAAAGGTTCTTCAGAAGCACGAAGGTCCTTGATAGCTGCGACAGGGTATTGGTAGAGTTTGCCATCTTTGATAGTCAGTTCTTTGACCAAAGAGAAGGTTCCTTGGTGATCAAAACGGTCAGATGGATATGAAACATCAGGCAAGCCAAGCCAGCTAACAGCTAGAGCGCGTCCATCAGGAGCGTTGAAGGCTTGAGTTGCATAGGCTTCGAAACCATAGTCCATGTTTTGGAGTTGAGACACATCTACCATTTTAGCATTTTCAGGGTCAAAGGAAGCCCCAATCTTATACATATTTGGAAAGATATTATCGTAGTCTAGAACTTTCTTATCCAATCCTTGTGGGCAGTAGAGAAGGACAGGTTGTTCCCCTACAAAGACCAGATTTGGACATTCCATCATGTAGGCAGTACGGTCGTTAGCAAAGTCAAGGTTGCCAACGGCTTGCCAGTTTGTATAGTCGTTGTCTACAGCCTTGTAGAGACGGACGAAGCCTTTTTTCTCCAAGTCCTGTCCGCCGATGATAGCATAATATTGACCTTTAAAATTAAAAATTTGCGGATCGCGGAAGTGGTCAGTTGAGTCAGCAGGCTGGTCAATCAAGTTCTTGTCAATCTTCGTAATCTTACCATCCTTGTCCATCAAGGCCCCAATCTGGTAAGGGTGACGGATCCAGTTTTCATCACGGACATTTCCCGTATAGAATAGGAATAACTGATCACCAAATTGCATAGCAGAACCAGAGTAGGCACCGTGGCTATCTAATGGAGTATCAGGCAAAACTTTGACTCCAGTTTCTGTGAAGTGAACCAAGTCCTCGCTTTCCAATTGCACCCAAGATTTCAAACCGTGGGCTGCACCAAAAGGAAAGTTTTGATAAAAAACAATCCACTTCCCATCAAAGTAAGAAAAGCCATTTGGGTCGTTGAGAAGTCCTGTTTTTGGCTCAACATGGTAATGAGTATGCCATGGAGATTGTGCCATATTTTTCTTTATATGTTGAATTTCTGCTTGCGTCCAATCTTGATAAAGTCTGTAACGACGCTCAGTAGTCCATTCCATTCTTTCATTCCTCCAAAAATCTTATCACTTTTAATAGTAACCGTTTTCGGAAAAAAAAGCAAGCCTTTTATGTTAAAAAAGAGAAAAAACTGTCAAACGTTTATCACAAAATAAATGCAGGAAATCAATCAAATTTTCAGGAAAATATGAAAGATAATGAAACAAAACCCTTTTAAATAAGATTTTAAACTTATTTTTTAAGGAATGCCTGCTAAAACAGTCAAAATCAATCAATCTAAAGCAAGCTTACTAAGTGGATAGAATATTTTTTTCTGCAAAACGCTTGACATATTTCTAAAACATGATAAAATAATAGTCGTAAGGGCGGATAAAATCGCTTTCAAACAAGAACAAAATTTTATATAAGGAGATTTTTGCTATGGATTATAGTAAAGTTGCTGCCGAGGTCATTGAGGCTGTCGGTAAGGATAATCTTGTAGCTGCAGCCCACTGTGCAACTCGTCTTCGTTTGGTATTGAAAGACGAATCAAAAGTGAATCAAGCAGCTCTAGATAATAATGCGGATGTCAAGGGAACTTTTAGCACTAACGGACAATATCAAATTATCATTGGTCCTGGTGATGTTAACTTCGTGTATGCGGAAATCATCAAGAAAACTGGTTTGAAAGAAGTTTCGACAGATGATTTGAAAGAGATTGCTAATAAAGACAAAAAGTTCAATCCATTGATGGACTTGATTAAACTTTTGTCAGATATCTTTGTTCCTATTATCCCTGCCTTAGTTGCAGGTGGTCTCTTGATGGCTTTACGCAACTTCTTGACATCACCAGACTTGTTTGGACCTCAATCAATTGAAGATATGTATCCTGCTATCAAAGGCTTCTCAGCTATGATTCAATTGATGTCTGCTGCTCCATTTATGTTCCTCCCTGTTTTGGTTGGTATTTCAGCAGCCAAGCGCTTTGGAGCAAACCAATTCCTTGGTGCTGCAATTGGTATGATTATGACCACTCCAGATTTGGGTGGGAAAGAAGCCTTCTGGGACATCTTAGGTTTCCATGTTACACAAACAAACTATGCTTATCAAGTTATTCCAGTCCTTGTTGCAGTCTGGTTGTTAGCAAATTTGGAAAAATTCTTCCACAAGAAATTGCCATCTGCAGTTGACTTCACTTTCACACCGCTTTTATCAGTGATGCTTACAGGATTCCTTACCTTTACAGTTATCGGTCCTGTTATGTTGGTTGTGTCTGATGCGATTACAAATGCGATTGTATGGTTGTACAACACAACAGGTGCCTTTGGTATGGGGCTATTTGGTGGAACTTACTCACTAATCGTTATGACAGGTCTTCACCAATCATTCCCAGCAATCGAAACACAATTGTTGTCTGCTTACAATAATAACGGTACTGGATTTGGAGACTACATCTTTGTTGTTGCTTCAATGGCAAACGTAGCACAAGGTGCGGCTACTCTTGCAATCTACTTCTTGACAAAAAATGCTAAAACAAAAGGATTGTCAAGTTCGGCTGCTGTTTCTGCCTTCCTTGGTATTACAGAACCTGCTCTCTTTGGGGTAAACTTGAAATACAAATTCCCATTCTTCTGCGCCCTTGCTGGTTCAGCAATTGGTGCCTTCGTAGCAGGTTTAACTCACGTTATTGCAGTTTCATTGGGAGCGGCTGGATTTATTGGATTCCTTTCTATTAAGGCTGCTTCAATCCCTATGTATATAGTTGCGGAAATTATGTCCTTTGTTGCCGCCTTTGCTTTCACTTATTTCTACGGGAAAACAAAAGCAGCTAGTGTCTTTGCTGATGAAGCAGCCACAGCAACTGCAGAAACAGTTACTGAACCTACAGTAGAAGCACCAGTAGTGGAAGAGACTGATACTCTTCAAAATGAAACACTTGTAACTCCTATCGTCGGTGATGTTGTCGCTCTTGCTGATGTCAATGATCCAGTCTTCTCAAGTGGAGCTATGGGCCAAGGTATCGCTGTGAAACCAAGTCAAGGTGTGGTATATGCACCAGCTGATGCGGAAGTTTCAATCGCCTTTCCAACAGGACACGCTTTTGGTTTGAAAACAACTGATGGTGCTGAAGTCTTGATCCACGTTGGTATTGACACTGTATCTATGAATGGTGAAGGTTTTGAAGCAAAAGTTGCTCAAGGTGATAAGGTTAAAGCTGGCGATGTTCTTGGAACCTTTGACTCAAACAAAATTGCTGCAGCTGGTCTTGATGATACAACAATGGTTATCGTTACAAATACAGCTGACTACGCTTCAGTAGCTCCAGTCGCAACAGGTTCAGTTGCGAAGGGGGATGCTGTGATCGAAGTGAAAATCTAATCAATCCTCTCTAATGTGAAAACGAACAAATGACATGTTTGTTCGTTTTTGCTTGAATGGTAAGATTTACAGAGGAAAATCTAAAAAATAGAGAAATTTAGACTTTCGAAATATGCTATAATAAAGAAAATAAAAACAAGAGGTTTATCATGACAAAATTATATGGAAGCTTGGAAGCGGGCGGTACAAAGTTTGTCTGTGCTGTCGGTGATGAAAACTTTAACGTTGTAGAAAAAACACAATTTCCAACAACAACTCCAATCGAAACAATCGATAAAACCATTGAGTTCTTCTCAAAATTCGACAACCTTGCTGGTCTTGCAGTTGGTTCATTTGGGCCGATTGATATTGATAAAAACTCAAAAAATTATGGCTTTATCACAACGACTCCAAAACCAAACTGGGCAAATGTGGACTTGCTTGGTGCCCTTCGTCGAGCCCTCAACGTGCCAATGTACTTCACAACAGACGTAAACAGCTCTGCTTATGGTGAAGTGGTTGCCCGTAACAATGCTGGTGGTCGTATCGAAAACTTGGTTTACTACACAATCGGTACAGGTATCGGTGCTGGTGTTATCCAACGTGGAGAGTTTATCGGTGGTGTGGGTCACCCTGAGATGGGTCATTATTATGTTGCTAGACACCCAATGGATATTGAAAAAGAATTCAACGGTGTTTGTCCATTCCACAAGGGATGTTTGGAAGGCTTTGCAGCTGGACCAAGTCTGGAAGCTCGTACAGGTATTCGTGGTGAAAATATTGAACTCAACAGCTCTGTCTGGGATGTTCAAGCCTACTATATCGCTCAGGCTGCGGTTAATGCTACAGTGACTTTCCGCCCAGACGTAATCGTTTTTGGTGGTGGAGTTATGGCTCAACAACACATGCTGGATCGTGTCCGTGAGAAATTCACAGCTCTTCTAAATGGTTACCTACCAGTACCAGATGTACGTGACTACATCGTGACGCCAGCAGTCGCAGGAAATGGTTCTGCTACACTTGGAAACTTTGTTCTTGCAAAAGAAGTTTCAAAATAAAGCACAAAATCCGCTTGGGAAACCAAACGGATTTTTGTTTGAAGACAATGTTTTTTGAGCCTTTCCTTAAGTGATTACGGACGGTAGCGACTTTCTTCGAAATTCCATACCTAAACTTTGAGCCTAATGTCTCAAAGTTTCCGAACACCTGAAACTATTAGATTTCAGGTGTTTCTATCACGGCGGAAAGGCTAGGTAAGTCCTTGCCTCACTATCGAAAAATAGGCATGATTTCCATACCGAAATATATTTAGTATCAAGCTATAGTCAATCTACGCTCTAAAAATCCGCTTGGGAAACCAAACGGATTTTTTATGTGTCAAAGCATTTGCCAGAAGAAGTCGATAATATAGGTCAGACCGTAGGTATAAACCACGAGGGTAAAGGGCTTGGTCAGAATGATGATAGTCATATAGCGCTTGAAGCTCATCTTGGTCAGGGCAGCCAGCATACAGAGAAAGTCAGCTGGACTAATGGGCCAAATCATCATAAAGATAAAGAAACGGTCAAAACGATTACCCTTATCCAACCAGCCGATATACTTGTCATAGGTACGCTTGCTGACGACAGACTGGACAAAGGCAGCCCCATAGAGGCGCACCAGATAAAAGATAATGGCACAGCCAATCACGATGCCGATATAGTTGTAGATAGTCCCGATGATGTGTCCGTAGATAAAGACCCCAGCCACCGAGGTCAAGGCCCCAGGAATGATAGGAACGACAGTCTGTAAAATCTGTAAAAAGATAAAGAGAGGTGGCCCCCAGATCCCTGCCTGCTGGATAAAGGCAGAGAGGGTTTCCTTAGACTGTAAAATTCCAGCCTGATAAGCCCAAATACAGAAAATCAAACTCCCAACCCCACCGATAATCGATGAGATGTTGATAACTTGCTGTAAAAGGGGAGAAACAGCTTTCATTTGTTTATCCTGTGACATGTAAACTCCTCATAGATAGTATAACTCTACTATACCATATTTTGGAGGAGAAAGGGGGAATGAGTGTTTTTGCTATAGGAAGAGTGATGGATTTTGAGGCTAAACATGCTATAATAAAGGGAGCAGACATGTAGCAAAGGAGAGAGTATGATACAGGTAAAACCAGAATTGGAGATAGAAAAACAACTGATCAGCCAACTGGTAACTGGGGAAAGTCAATGGACATACAGAGAAGATCTCAAAACAGAAGAGCAATTATGGGAAAATTTTTTTGAAAAGCTAGCCCAGAACAATGTGGCTCTATTGGCAGATCATCCCCTGACAGAACAGGAAAAACGCCAGATAAAGAATCAACTGAACTTTATTAGCTACTATGATGCGGCCAAGTGGTTGGTCGGCGAAAATGGCATTGCCAAGGTTGAGGTTCAGAGAGAAGATGCTAGTTTGGGGACTATCCGTTTATCTGTCATTTGGCGAGATAATATCGCAGCTGGTAAGTCTAGTTATGAGGTTGTCAACCAAGTCGAGAGAGATAAGATAAATCCTCAGGATCAAGACCGTAGGCTAGATGTGACCCTCTTGATCAATGGCCTTCCCATGATTCAGATTGAGCTTAAAAGTCCCCGAGTTGCTTTTTTAGATGCCTTTCATCAAATTAAAAAATATGACCGTGAAGGCAAGTTCCGTGGCATCTACTCTAGCTTACAGATGTTTGTTGTGACCAATAAAGTAGACACACGCTATATCGCTGCGGCTAGGGAAAATAAACTCAACAAGCAATTTCTAACCAAGTGGGTGGATAAGGACAACCAACCCATAACAAGCTTGACGAGTTTTGCTCACGAGGTTCTTTCTATCCCTCGTGCCCACCAGATGGTTATGCAGTATTCTGTCCTTGATGATAGTAAGAAGGCTCTCATCCTCTTGCGCCCCTATCAGATCCATGCAATCGAAGCAGTGCAAGAAGCCTCTCGCCAGCAAGCATCAGGCTATGTTTGGCATACGACAGGTTCAGGTAAGACCCTGACTTCTTATAAGGTAGCTCGGAATCTCCTCCAGATTCCTTCCATCCAAAAGACGATTTTTGTCGTTGACCGCAGAGACTTGGACCAACAGACTACCTCGTCCTTTCTCTCCTATGCGACCAATGATGTCATTGATATTGATGAGACGGATAATACCCATGATTTGGTCAAGCGACTAGGAAGTAATGATAAGCGTGTGGTGGTAACGACCATCCAGAAAATCATCACCATGATGCGTAAGTTTGATCAAGGTCTTTACCAAAGAGATGCGGACAAAATCAAGGGTATCCGAGTGGCCTTTGTCGTGGATGAATGCCACCGTGCCGTAACACCTCAAACACAAAAAGACATTAAGGCCTTTTTCCCACAGTCTCTCTGGTATGGTTTTACAGGCACACCTATTTTTAAGGAAAATAAACGCCAGCAAGTGGGCGATCTAGCCCAAACCACCCAGCAACAGTACGGAGACCGTCTCCATGAGTATACAGTCAAGGAAGCTATCCATGATGGAGCAGTTTTAGGCTTTAAGGTGGATTATCGCAATACCCTCATCACGGATAAATCCGAAAATGACATACCAGATACCGTGTATGAGAATGAGGAGCATATGCTGGAAGTCTTGGATGCCATTATCAATAAATCCCGTCAACAGTTAGGCTTCCAAAAGGGAGTAGGTAAGACCTACAATGCCATCCTGACCGTCAAATCCATCCCTCAAGCCCAAGCCTACTATGACCTGCTCAAACGGGTCAAGGCTGGGGAGACGAGGGTTAAGGTATCGGAAAGAGTCAAGCAGGTTCTTCCAGACTTTCCAAAGGCGACCATCACCTACTCGGTCACTGAAAATGAAGAAGAGTCAAGAGCTAATCAAGACCACATGAAGCAGGTTTTAGAAGACTATAACCAAGAGTTTGATACCCACTTTACCATGTCGGATCTTCGTGGCTTTAATACGGATGTCAATAACCGCCTAGCTCGAAAGCAGGACAAATACCTCTATCGCAATGAGCAGTTGGACTTAGTCATCGTTGTCAATCGTCTCTTAACGGGATTTGATGCCCCTTGTCTGTCAACTATTTTTATCGACCGCAAACCCATGCAACCGCAGGACTTGATTCAGGCTTTTAGCCGAACCAACCGTATTTTTGATAGCAGTAAGACCTATGGTCATATCATCACCTTCCAAAAGCCCCTAGCCTTTAAGGGAGCAGTAGATAGTGCCCTCAAACTCTACTCAAATGGTGGTGAAAACGAGGTTCTAGCTCCAAGCTGGGAAGAGGAAAAGAGGAACTTTTTACGGAGTTGCAGTGATTTCAAAAATCTTGCTACTGATGACTATGTGAATGGTCTAGATTTTGAGCAAGTCTCTACGCCTGAGTTGAGGAAACTAGCTAAAACCTATCAAGCTCTTGATAAGTACCTAGCCTCTATCCGAGTGTATAAAGAGTATGATGAGGAAGAAGTTTACAGTCAGACGGGACTTGATGGAGAGAAGTTGGAAAGGTATCTGGGTCTTTATCGAAATGTCCTTGCAGAATTAAAAAGTCGAGTAGAGGATGATGACGATGGAGAGCCACTTGATATCCACTATGAACTGGAGTCTATCCAAGTGGACGAAATCAACTATGCCTATATCCTAACCTTGATCCAAAGCCTGATTGAACAAGGTCAAAGTCAAGAAAAGCACCTAAGCTCTCAAGATAAGGAAGCCGTGGATAACTATATTCAGAGTCTTGAGAAGACCAATCCAAATCTTGCTCAGATCATCACTGAACTGTGGAGAGAAGTTCAAGAACATCCAGAAAGCTATCGTGGTCAGTCTATCGCAAATATCTTGGATCAGATGATTGAGGCGGTCATCCAGCAACACATTCAAGTCTTTAGTAAGCGTTGGTATGTCGGAGAGGATGAACTCCGTTACTATGTCGAACACTACCGTAAGGGAGCTAAAAAACAACTAGGAGAAAGCCAGCTGACTAAGAGCCAGCGCTATCAGGACTATAAACTAGAGGTGGCGGATGCCCTTAATCCTCTCCTCTATAAAAAACAAATCAAGGAAGCCTATACCCAACTGGTGGAGGAAGTCATTGAGCCATTGAGGGTTGGGAGGTAAGAGATAAATAAAGGGAGATTAATTATATGGTTAAAAAAATTGATTTTCATATTCACACAGTACCATCCATTAAAGATTCTGAGTTTACTTATTCTTCAGAATGGTTAATAAAGTATGTGAATGAAGCAAATTTAGATGCTGTTGCAATCACTAATCATGATTTATTTGATAAAGATAATTATGTTCGGGTTAAGGGAGACTTGTTGAAAGCTCGAAACGGAGAGCCAGTTGTTGTATTTCCAGGAATGGAATTAGCTTTGGAAAAATTTCATGTTAACATTGTTTTTCCTGAAAGTATGGTTGATGAGTTAACAGATTTTTCTAATTGGTTACAAGAGAAACATGTGAATCAAAATTTAAGCATAACAATTGATGAATTGTTTACAAATTTGAAAAATTGGAATCAGGGAATATATATATTTGAGTTGGGTAAAAGTAAAGGAATAGACGAAATACCGACTGAGCTACATGGAGTTACTGCAGTAGGTGGAGTTCGGAATCAATTTCAGTTTCAAATTATTAAGAATCAAGAAGATAGTTTAACTCCTGTTTTATTTAGTGATGCACATGCTACTGAAATTGATAGTGATCCTGATAGGAACGATATAGATAAGCTAAAGAGTAAGAGTACATATATTCAGATTGATAATTGTAGTTTTTTAGAAATTAAAAATTGTATTACTGATAAGAGTAAAGTAAGTCTAACAAGAGACAACTTACAGGATGTGGTTGAAATTGATGGGCATAACTTATCAACTGGTTTGAATCTGGTTGTTGGTAAAAGAGGAACAGGGAAGACTCATTTTCTTGAGCAGATAAAAAAACAGTTCGATAAGGAAGAAATTTATGAAATAGCGCAGTTTGAAACAGCTAAGGCTGATACTTATATTGAAAAGCAAAGAAAGGAACAGGGAAATAAAGCCTTTGAAAACTGGAAAGAAAAATATAACAGGCATTTTCTTTCTATAAGTAACTATCTGGATAGTATTGAGAAAAACTATGATGAAGAGATTGAACGATATATAGATAGTGTAAAAGAATATGCAAGCGATCTTGATAGAAAAGGTAAGTTACAACAGTTTAACCTTTTTAAAGAAGCACCTTTTGAACTTCAAACTACTGAGTACATTGAAGAAGGCTTGAATTCTTTATTAAAGCTAATTAAGAATGAACGAATATGGAACCTTTTTGAAAATTCACAATCTAAACGAAATTTTTTTATTGATACTTATAATGAACTGCGAGAAAAATTAATTGAAAAAAATAAAGCAAAATCTATTAGAGAAAACGTGAATTTGATTTTAAGAGACTCAAAAGAATTTTTAACTAGTCAAACTGGCATAAGAAATGTTCAAGATATTGAAATAAGCAAGGTAATCAAGAAAAAACAAATTGAGAAAAGTATATCTTCTTTTTTAGAAAAAGTTATTACGACTACCGAGCTAAAAAGAGAAAAGATTCATGGTTATCAAATTATTGTAAATCTGCTCCCATTTCAAAATGCTAGCCAATTTAGAGCAGACTTTGCTACACAAGAGAGTGTTCAAGAAGATTTGATAAAGCCTTATTTGTCTAAAAACTATATTACTTTTTTAAAAAATCTTAAAAATAAAAAATTTTATAATAGTGCTAACCTTGCGGAATATTTTATGCATAAGGAAGTTAAGCTTCTTGACTCAGACGGGACCCCAGCTTCTGGAGGTCAAGCAGTAGGATTTGCATTAATGTTGAGATTGAACGAAGCAAGACAGAAAAATGTAATTTTGATAGATGAACCTGAGTCGTCATTAGACAATGCTTATATTCAAACAGAATTAAACAGTGCTTTAAAAGAGCTAGCAAAACATAGAATGGTTTTTGTTGTAACACATAATTCTACTCTAGGTACACTTTTAGAACCAGATTATTTAGTGGTAACAACTAAAAATGAACAAAATGAATACACTGTTTTAACTGGTGAATTTAGTTCGAATAAAATAAGTGATTCAAAGCTCAATTCCGAAAGTAGTTTTGAAAAGTTCGTTGAAGCTATGGAAGCCGGAATAGATACATATCATAAAAAAGGAGAAATATATGGAAATCTTAACCATTGATGGCAAAAGCTGTTTCTTTAATATTGGAGAAAAGATGATTAGCCTACAAGATTTAAGTAAGGATGATTTGGTAGAAATTTTTAACTCAATTTATGAATCAGAAGATGAAATAGAATTTCCTGATGAAGAGATGATTGCAAATATCAAGAATCCTATCGAGCAAGAGATTGTTGACCAGATTGTTAGGAAAATCAAAGAATTTAGTGAAAATATTGAGAATATCCGCCAGGAAATTAATTCTCAATTTCCAAAAATTGAGGATTAGAAATGAATACTCAACATAGAGAACCAAACATTAGGTTTAATCAGTTTAAAGAGCTTTGGAAAGTCGTAGTAGATTAACCAAGTATGGTATTGAAAAATTAAAATGAGACAATTAAAAATAAGATTCAAAAAATATAATGATGTTTGGGAAAATGTTAAGTTGACAGAAACAGCACCTATTGTCATGGGACAATCACCTGATAGTAAAAACTATACTGATAATCCAAATGATTATATCTTAGTACAAGGTAATGCAGATATGCAGAACGGAAGAGTTGTACCAAGAGTATGGACAACACAGATTACAAAGTTAGCCGAAAAAGGTGATTTAATTTTAAGTGTTCGAGCACCTGTTGGAGATATAGGTAAGACAGATTATAATGTAGTTCTCGGACGTGGGGTAGCGGCAATAAAAGGAAATGAGTTTATATTTCAATTATTGTCAAGAATGAAACAATTTAACTATTGGTCTAAACTATCTACGGGTTCAACTTTTGAGAGTATTAATTCAAGTGATATAAAATCAATTGAAATTTATTTACCTAGTCAAGATGAACAATCCGCCATCGGATCCCTTTTCCGCACCCTCGATAATCTTCTGTCTAACTATAAGGACAATCTTGCAAACTACCAATCTCTCAAAGCTACCATGCTCTCCAAGATGTTTCCCGAAGCTGGACAGACAGTTCCTGAGATTCGTTTGAAGGGATTTGAAGGTGAGTGGGTTGAAAAGTGTATAGGGGAATTAGCTGATATTGTACGAGGTGCTTCTCCTAGACCAATACAAGATCCAAAATGGTTTGATTCAAATTCAGAAATTGGCTGGTTACGTATCTCTGATGTGACAAGTCAGAATGGTAGAATTCATAGTTTGGGACAAAAAATATCAAAATTAGGTCAAGAAAAAACACGAGTTCTAGGGGAACCTCATTTATTACTTAGTATTGCTGCCACTGTGGGAAAACCTGTTATTAACTATGTTAAAACTGGCGTACATGATGGATTTTTAATTTTTATGAACCCAAAATTTGATAGAGAATTTATGTTTCAATGGCTAGAAATGTTTAGAGAAAAATGGAATCGATATGGTCAACCAGGAAGTCAAGTAAATCTCAATAGTGATATTGTAAAAAATCAAAAGATATTTATTCCTTCAATAGAGGAACAATGTGCCATAGGCTCTTATTTTTCAAACCTCGATAACCTCATCAACTCTTACCAAGAAAAAATTTCTCAGCTTGAGACTTTGAAAAAGAAACTTTTGCAGGATATGTTTATATAGGAGATTAATTTTGGGTAATGAAGAATTATTAAACACAGTAAATTCACTAACTAATACTTATTATGCTGCTCTAGGTTTTGTTGCGACTGTAATATTAGGAATTCTGGCATTTGTATTTTGGGATAGAGTAAATTTTAAAAAATCTCTTGAAAAAGAATTTAAAACTATTTTAAAAGAAGAACTTAAGAATCAAAAGTTTGAAATAGATTATTACTATTTGAAGTATTTGCCATTCATTAAAAAATTAGAAACACGCTATAAGGGTATGGGGATTAAAAAAGGTGGAATGATACGACCTTTTCTGAAATATTGTGATGAACCATTGAATGAGATGATAGCCTTGTATAATCGTTGTGTAAATACGTCTTTTCAACCATTTTTCGAAAGTTATTCAAGATATTATTACGATATCTGTTACAATATAATAGAAGACACAAGAGAATTTGCAACTTATAGATTAGATACGTTAACAGAAATGGAGCTAAACGCTATAGTAAAAGTGAATAAGTATATACCACAATTGAATTATATATTTACAAAATATGATTATTTAGAGTTTAAAGCAATTGTATTGGATAAAACTAATTAAACTATTTTTATGTATTGTTGAAACGATTAAGGATAGAAAGAAACATTATGGAAACAACACAAACGTCCCAGTCGCTCTACCAAGCCCTGTGGAACTCAGCGGATGTTCTCCGCTCTAAGATGGATGCCAACGACTATAAGTCCTATCTCTTGGGGATGGTCTTTTATAAGTACCTGTCAGATAAGATGCTCTTTTTCGTGTCGGAGACTATGGAGGAGGGGAGTGAGAGTCTAGAGGCTGCCCTTGAGGTCTATCGTAACTACTATGAGGATGCGGACACCCACGAGGATCTTCTTGCAGTCATGAAGGACGAACTCAACTATAGTATCAAGCCTGAGTTGACCTTTACGGCTCTTGTAGCACGTGTTAATGAGGGGACTTTCCAGTTGGAAGACTTGGCTCAGGGTTTTCGTGATATCGAGCAGAGTGACGAACTTTATGAAAACCTCTTTGAAGATATTGACCTCTATTCCAAAAAGCTAGGGGCGACTCCGCAAAAGCAAAACCAAACGGTGGCGGCGGTCATGAAAGAGTTGGCTGTGCTAGATGTGGCTGGTCATGCTGGTGATATGCTGGGAGATGCTTATGAGTATCTGATTGGTCAGTTTGCGACTGACTCGGGTAAGAAGGCTGGTGAGTTCTATACACCTCAGCCTGTTGCCAAACTCATGACTCAGATTGCCTTTTTGGGTCGTGAGGATCAGCTAGGCTTTACCCTCTATGATGCGACTATGGGTTCTGGCTCTCTCTTGCTCAATGCCAAGAAATACTCTCATAAACCGCAGACAGTGGTCTACTTTGGTCAGGAGCTCAATACTTCGACTTATAACTTGGCTCGGATGAACATGATCCTACACGGTGTTCCTGTTGAGAATCAATTTCTCCACAATGCCGATACACTGGATGAAGACTGGCCGACACAAGAACCGACCAACTTTGACGGTGTTCTCATGAACCCTCCATACTCAGCCAAGTGGTCTGCTAGTTCTGGCTTTATGGCGGATCCTCGTTTCTCTCCTTTTGGGAAACTGGCACCCCAATCCAAAGCTGACTTTGCCTTTCTCTTGCATGGTTACTACCACCTCAGCAGGATAATGGAGTTATGGCTATCGTCCTTCCTCATGGGGTTCTTTTCCGTGGAAATGCAGAAGGGACCATTCGCAAGGCCTTGTTAGAAGAAGGAGCTATTGACACGGTTATCGGTCTTCCAGCCAATATCTTCTTTAATACCAGCATTCCGACCACGGTTATCATTCTCAAAAAGAACCGTACCAGCCGTGATGTTTACTTTTTCGATGCCTCTAAGGAGTTTGATAAAGGGAAAAACCAGAATATCATGACAGATGTTCATATCGAGAAGATTCTGGAAGCCTACAAGTCTCGTGAGGAGATTGACAAGTTTACCCATCTGGCAAGCTATGAAGAAATCGTCGAAAATGACTATAATCTCAATATCCCTCGTTATGTAGATACCTTTGAGGAAGAAGAAGTCGAACCACTGACAGATATTGTTGGCAAGATTAACACGACCAATCAAGCAATCCAAAACCAAACAGCTTCTCTACTTGAAATGCTCGGTCAACTCCACGGAACTACACCAGAAGCCGATGCTGAACTTAAAGAGTTTTTGAAAGAGTTTAAAGGGTGATGAGAGTAATTGATTCGCTCATAATTCGCTCATTTTTAAGATACAACTTTGTTTCCATATTTCCTGGAAACTGATAGAGAACAAGGAGAAAGATGGAACAAACTAATCAAAAATCCCAGTGCCAGCAACTCTGGGCGAGAAACAAATACCTCGTTTTGAGCCATTCCAGCAATATTTATAATGAGATTCGCCAGTATCTCAAGCAAGAAGTGGTTGAACTGATTCAGGTTCAAGAGATGATTGACCGTGCCTGTCAGATTCCAGAACACAGGGGTCAGGTTTGCAATGCTTTTCAGCATATTTGGGGCTATTTTAAAAAGAAAGCGACAGAAGCTGAGAGAAAAGACTACATGCTTTTGCTGGATCGCTACCGCTTTGGTCAGGCTTCTAAGGAAGATGTGATTGCGAAAACCAGAGATCTGCTGGAAAACTATCCAAATACCTACTTGCAACATTCGACCTTACTGAAAGGAGAAACCCATGAGACTTTGGCATGAGGCTTTGATTTCACAGCTTCCGCGTCCTCAACTTTTGGGGCAACATCGAGAATGCTGCGCCCTGCGTGGCAATGGCTGGGGCAGAAAGCATGCGACAGTAGATTATGTTTTTACCCATTCGCCCTATCGTCTCTATGCCTATCATCGCTTAATCATGGAGGAGATGGCTAACCGTGGCTACAATGTTAGTCAAGAGTGGTTGGATAAAAACTATCGTGGTAAGATTTGTCCTTCTTATGAGGATTTAGCTGAGGAGAAGCTGACCAGTCCCATCTACAGCGAACATGACGATGCCTACTATGAGGAGTGTTTGGATAATCTCAGAGAGAAGGGGATAGAGCTGGAGTAAAAGTTAGGCTTATCTCCAATTTATAATTCTTCTCGTAATTTTTTCGAATAATAAAAATGAGACCTTTGGAATTTTTCTAAGGTCTTTTTTTATAAGTGTTGGGATTTACTTTCAATAACTTTTAAGTTATAATTTTTAAGGAGCACAGCGTGAACTGAAAGACTTAAAAGAAAGAGGGTTAAGTGATGAAGAATAGTGCTATTGGAAGTAACTGGAAGGATGTACGCTCTGAACTCTTTACCAAGGAGGAAATTCTTGAAAGTGATATGCGAGTGGCTATTATGAGTGAGCTGATTGAGGCTAGGCATGAACAAGGAATCAGTCAGAAAAAGCTAGAAGAACTCAGTGGAGTAAGCCAGCCTGTCATAGCTAGGATGGAAACAGGAAAGACAAGTCCTCAGTTGGACACAGTCTTAAAAGTCCTAGCCAGTTTAGGAAAGACACTAGCAGTCGTCCCACTTGAACAGAGAAAGAGTTGATAGGGATGAAATTACTTGGTTGGCTAAAATCATCCACTAGATAATTTTACCTCCCTTCCGCACTTTTTCAGGAAATATCAGAATTACAAAAGAAAAATCAACCTATAGTCTTTTCTAATAACAAGTCATAGTCACTTATAAGAATTACTAATAACGTATTTGAGTATTCCAACTAAAATACAGCCAAAAACAAGCTATACAAAGGATTTGAGGCATTTGTCTCAAGTCTTTTTCTTTTGTCTCAAACAGAGATATAGTTTCAAACTATATCAAAGCCTAATTTTTTACAATTATACAGACGCATTCTTTTCTGTTAAGATAGTTTCAACAACAAATTTTGGAGGACACATCATGTCAACTACAATCATCGGTTTCCCTCGTTTGGGCGAATTCCGCGAATTAAAATTTACAACTGAAAAATACTTTAGAAAAGAAATCTCAGAAGAAGAACTTTTGGCAGCAGCAAAAGAATTGCGTGCTAAACACTGGAACATTGTCAAAGAAAAAGGCATCACTGAAATTCCATCAAATGACTTTTCTCACTATGACAACTTCCTAGATGCAGCTTTCCTTTTCAACGTGGTACCTGCTTCAGTTCAAAACTTGGACTTGTCTGATCTTGAGCGCTACTTCGCTTTGGGTCGTGGTTACCAAGGAGAAAAAGGAGACGTTCGCGCCCTTCCAATGAAGAAATGGTTCAACACCAACTACCACTACATCGTTCCTAAATTTGAAAAAGACACTCAAGTTAAACTTGCAGGTCACAAGATTTTCGATGAGTTCCAAGAAGCAAAAGAACTTGGTCTCAACACTCGTCCTGTTCTTGTAGGTCCATTCACTTTCCTTCAATTGTCAGACTTTGAAGAAGGCGTGAAAGCAGAAGACTTCGTAGACAGCTTAGTAGCTGCTTACCAAGAAGTTTTTGCTAAATTGGCTGAACTTGGTGCGACTCGTATCCAATTGGATGAAGCTGCTCTTGTAAAAGACTT
The DNA here is from genome assembly GCF_047465045.1 of Streptococcus mitis. GTDB lineage: Bacteria > Bacillota > Bacilli > Lactobacillales > Streptococcaceae > Streptococcus > Streptococcus mitis_DT. The sequence goes on along the minus strand of NZ_JASHAR010000004.1, from coordinate 23,869 downwards.
GACTGCCGAAGAAAAAGCTCTCTTCTTGAACCTCTATAACAAACTTTTGGCTGACAAAAAAGGTCTTGAAGTCTTGCTTCAAACTTACTTCGGAGACGTTCGTGATGTTTACGCTGATCTTGTAAACTTGCCAGTTGATGCTATCGGTTTGGACTTCGTTGAAGGTAAGAAAACTCTTGAACTCGTTAAAGGTGGTTTCCCAGCTGACAAGACTCTTTATGCAGGTATTGTCAATGGTAAAAACATCTGGCGTAACAACTACGAAAAGAGCTTGGCTGTTCTTGAACAAATTCCAGCTGAAAACATTGTCTTGACAAGCTCATGCTCACTTCTTCATGTGCCATTTACAACTGCTAATGAAGAATTTGAACCAGCAATCTTGAACCACTTTGCCTTTGCAGTTGAAAAACTGGATGAGATTCGTGATTTGGATGCTATCCGCAAAGGTCAAGGTGAAGAAGCACTTGCAGCTAACAAAGAACTCTTTGCGACTGAGCGTGTTGGTGAAAATGCGGAACTTCGTGCGCGTATCGCTGGTTTGACAGACGCAGACTACACTCGTTTACCAGCCTTTGCAGAACGTGAAGCTATCCAAGAAGAAGCTTTCAAACTTCCAGCTCTTCCAACAACAACTATCGGTTCATTCCCTCAAACTAAAGAAGTTCGTGCTAAACGTTTGGCTTACCGTAAAGGTGAATTGTCTCAAGAAGAGTACGATGCTTTCCTTGCTGAAACGATCGACGAATGGATCAAATGGCAAGAAGATATCGACTTTGATGTCCTTGTTCACGGTGAATTTGAGCGTAACGACATGGTTGAGTACTTCGGTCAAAACTTGTCAGGTTACCTCTTCTCTAAAAATGGTTGGGTACAATCATACGGTATGCGTGGGGTGAAACCACCAATCATCTGGGGTGATGTAACTCGTCTTAACCCTATCACTGTTAAATGGTCTAGCTATGCACAAAGCCGTACAAACAAACCTGTTAAAGGGATGTTGACTGGACCAGTAACTATTCTCAACTGGTCATTCCCACGTGAAGACATCTCTATCAAGGATTCTACTCTTCAAATCGCCCTTGCAATCAAGGATGAAGTGCTTGACCTTGAAGCTGCTGGTGTGAAAATCATCCAAATCGATGAGGCTGCTCTTCGTGAAAAATTGCCACTCCGTCGTAGCGACTGGTACGAAGACTACCTTGACTGGGCAATTCCTGCCTTCCGCTTGGTACACTCAACAGTAGCGCCAGATACTCAAATCCACACTCACATGTGTTACTCAGAATTTACAGATATCATCCCAGCTATCGACAACATGGATGCAGACGTTATCTCATTTGAGGCTAGCCGTTCAAACCTTGAAATCTTGGACGAACTCAAAGCGAAAAACTTCCAAACAGAAGTGGGACCTGGGGTTTACGATATCCACTCACCTCGTGTGCCAAATGAAGGCGAAATCGACCACACAATCGAAGCCATCCTTGCTAAAGTGCCAAGCAAGAAAGTTTGGATCAACCCTGACTGTGGTTTGAAAACACGTGGTATTCCAGAAACAAAAGAAAGCTTGATTCGCCTTGTTGAAGCAGCTAAAGCTGCGCGTGAGAAATTGTAAGATAAGGATTTCTCTGGAAGCACTGTTTGGTCAATCTGCCTGTTTCACTTGGATTCTAAGAGTCCAGCTAACGAAAAAATCAACTAGAAAAGGATAATGACTATGTCACGCCAAACACCGTCACTCTCATTTGAAGTGTTCCCTCCCAACCCAGCCGTGGGTAATGATAAAATTATTTCTGCTCTTCAAGATATGCAGGAGTTGGCTCCTCACTTTATCAGTGTAACTGCCAGCAATAATAAATTTAATATCAAGGAAACGACGGTTCGTTTGGCTGACTTTATCCAAAATGACTTGGCGATTCCGACTATTGCTCACTTGCCAGCCATTTATTTGACCAAAGACATGGTTGCTGAAACCATTGCAGACTTGGACAAGGTTGGCGTGCAGAAAATCTTGGCTCTTCGTGGGGATATTATTCCTGATGTGGAGCCACAGAAGGATTTCCGTTACGCAACTGACTTGATTGAGTTCATTAAGGAACAAGCTCCTCACTTTGATATTGTTGGTGCTTGTTATCCAGAAGGTCACCCGGATTCACCAAATCAGATTTCAGATATTCAAAATCTTAAGAAGAAAGTGGATGCAGGCTGTTCCAGTCTTGTGACTCAGCTTTTCTTTGACAATGAGCGCTTCTATGATTTCCAAGACAAATGCATTTTGGCTGGGATTGATGTTCCTATTCATGCAGGGATTATGCCAATTCTGAATCGAAATCAGGCTCTTCGCCTCTTGAAGACTTGTGAGAATATCCATCTTCCACGTAAATTTAAAGCCATCTTAGACAAGTATGAGCATGACCCTGAGTCGCTCAGAGCAGCAGGACTTGCCTATGCGGTGGACCAAATCGTGGACTTGGTAACCCAGGATGTCGCAGGTGTGCATCTTTACACCATGAACAATGCTGAAACAGCAAAATACATCCACCAAGCAACTCATGCCTTGTTTAATCATCAGTCTCTAGGATAATAAAAAGCAAACCATTCTTCTCAGGTGAGGGGAATGGTTCCTTTTTAATGGTAAAGACCGCACTTTTTAAGAAAAATATGATAAAATAGACTCTGTACGTACTTGATACAAAGATGAGGGTATTAAAAAATAATGCATTTAAACCGAGAGTCTTATCTAATGATTTGTATCTTGAGTAATTGAACCCGGCCGAAAAGCTGTGTAAAAAAGATAAACTGTCTTGTCTTCATCGAAGACTTCGTCAGTTTCCTATTTTTACTTTGCTTTTGACGTCCTTGGTATCTTGATCTTTGTAGGCAAGGCGTATAATTTCATCAATCCAAAGGGGATTAAAATGACAAAACAAGTGTTTCAAACGACTTTTGCGGGTCGTGAGTTAATCGTAGAGACTGGTCAGGTTGCTAAGCAAGCAAATGGCTCAGTCGTCGTGCGTTACGGTGAGTCAACTGTCTTGACTGCGGCCGTGATGTCTAAGAAGATGGCAACTGGGGATTTCTTCCCTCTCCAAGTCAACTATGAAGAAAAAATGTATGCAGCTGGGAAGTTTCCTGGTGGCTTTATGAAACGTGAAGGACGTCCTTCAACAGATGCGACTTTGACAGCGCGTTTGATTGACCGTCCAATCCGTCCTATGTTTGCGGAAGGTTTCCGTAACGAAGTCCAAGTCATCAACACCGTGCTTTCTTATGATGAAAATGCTTCTGCACCAATGGCTGCTATGTTTGGTTCATCCTTGGCGCTTTCTATCTCAGATATTCCATTTGACGGACCAATCGCTGGGGTACAGGTTGGCTATGTGGATGGTCAAATCATTATCAACCCTACGCAAGAACAAGCAGAGCAATCTCTCCTTGAATTGACAGTAGCTGGTACCAAACACGCCATCAACATGGTAGAGTCAGGTGCCAAAGAATTGTCAGAAGAAATCATGTTGGAAGCCCTTCTCAAAGGACATGAAGCAGTCAAAGAATTGATTGCCTTCCAAGAAGAAATTGTTGCTGCTGTCGGTAAGGAAAAAGCAGAAGTAGAATTGCTTCATGTGGACGCTGACTTGCAAGCTGAAATTATCGCAGCCTACAACAGCGACCTCCAAAAAGCTGTCCAAGTAGAAGAAAAATTGGCTCGTGAAGCTGCAACTCAAGCAGTCAAAGACCAAGTAACTGCTGTTTACGAAGAAAAATATGCAGACCATGAGGAATTTGACCGTATCATGCGAGATGTGGCTGAAATCTTGGAACAAATGGAACACGCAGAAGTGCGTCGTTTGATCACAGAAGACAAAGTACGTCCTGACGGTCGTAAGGTTGATGAAATCCGTCCTTTGGATGCGGTTGTTGACTTCCTTCCTCGTGTGCACGGTTCAGGTCTCTTTACTCGTGGGCAAACTCAAGCCCTTTCAGTTTTGACCTTGGCTCCGATGGGAGAAACTCAAATCATTGATGGTTTGGATCCAGAGTACAAGAAACGCTTTATGCACCACTATAATTTCCCTCAATACTCTGTAGGGGAAACAGGTCGTTACGGTGCGCCAGGTCGTCGTGAAATCGGTCACGGGGCTCTTGGTGAACGTGCCCTTGCTCAAGTCTTGCCAAGCTTGGAAGAATTCCCATACGCTATCCGCTTAGTAGCAGAAGTTTTGGAATCAAATGGTTCTTCATCTCAGGCGTCTATCTGTGCGGGAACTCTTGCCCTTATGGCTGGTGGTGTGCCAATCAAGGCGCCAGTAGCAGGGATTGCCATGGGACTTATCTCAGATGGGAATAACTACACAGTATTGACAGATATCCAAGGTTTGGAAGACCACTTTGGAGACATGGACTTCAAGGTTGCAGGTACTCGTGACGGGATTACAGCCCTTCAAATGGATATCAAGATCCAAGGGATCACTGCAGAAATCTTGACTGAAGCCCTTGCCCAAGCCAAGAAAGCTCGTTTTGAAATCCTTGATGTGATTGAAGCAACTATTCCAGAAGTTCGTCCAGAATTGGCTCCAACTGCTCCGAAAATTGATACCATCAAGATTGATGTGGACAAGATCAAGATTGTCATCGGTAAGGGTGGAGAAACCATCGACAAGATTATCGCTGAAACAGGCGTTAAGATTGATATCGACGAAGAAGGAAATGTATCTATCTACTCTAGTGACCAAGATGCTATTAACCGTGCTAAAGAAATTATTGCTGGTTTGGTTCGTGAAGCAAAAGTGGATGAAGTTTACCGTGCTAAAGTCGTTCGTATCGAGAAATTTGGTGCCTTTGTCAACCTCTTTGATAAGACAGATGCCCTTGTTCATATCTCTGAGATGGCTTGGACGCGTACCAATAATGTCGAAGACTTGGTAGCAATCGGGGATGAAGTTGATGTTAAGGTTATTAAGATTGATGAAAAAGGACGTGTGGATGCTTCTATGAAAGCCCTTCTTCCTCGTCCTCCAAAACCTGAACGTGATGAAAAAGGTGAAAAATCAGAGCGTCCTCACCGCCCACGTCATCACAAGGATCACAAACCTAAGAAAGAAATTACAGAAACACCAAAAGATTCAGAATAAGAAAAGGAGAAATGTATGGGATGGTGGCGCGAAACCATTGATATCGTAAAAGAAAATGATCCAGCGGCCCGCACCACTTTGGAGGTTTTGCTGACTTATCCAGGTGTCAAGGCCTTGGCGGCCCACCGTCTCTCGCATTTTCTCTGGAAGCATGGCTTCAAACTCCTGGCTCGTATGCACAGTCAGTTTTGGCGCTTTTGGACTCAGATTGAGATTCATCCAGGTGCCCAGATTGATTCAGGTGTCTTTATCGACCACGGTTCTGGCTTGGTAATTGGAGAGACGGCTATCGTTGAAAAAGGCGTTCTCCTCTATCATGGGGTGACTCTTGGGGGAACAGGGAAAGACTGTGGCAAACGCCATCCAACCGTGCGAAAAGGAGCTTTAATATCCGCTCATGCCCAAGTCATTGGACCAGTGGAAATTGGTGAAAATGCCAAGGTCGGTGCTGCAGCAGTTGTCGTAGCAGATGTACCTAGTGATGTGACGGTTGTCGGTATTCCTGCTAAGATTGTCCGTGTACATGGTAAAAAGGATGAGCCGGTCATCCACGAAGTCGAAGAAAAACGAGAGTACTACGTCAATAAACTCGAGCATGCTAAAGATGCTAGTCACAGATCGTCTGGTTTGTAGAGGATACCTATATGATTCAAGCAAGAAACAAGTTAAGCCAAGAGGAGTTATCTGAGGCGAAAAAACTAATTAACTGTTGCCAAAACTATGACGGTACCTATCGTGATCCCTATCTCTCTAACATGCTTAATTTTGACCCAAACATGCCCGCCTTTTTCCTTTATTATGAAAAAGGCGAACTTGTTGGTCTCTTAACTGTATATGCAGATGACCAAGATGTGGAAGTGACGATACTGGTTCATCCAGATCATCGCCGTCAGGGGGTTGCGCGTGCATTGTTTACTAGTTTTGAGAAAGAAACGGCTCCTTTTTCTATTCGTTCAGTGACTTTTCAGACAGAGCGTGTTTTTCTAGACCGCCATCCTGATTTTGTCAGCAACTGGGGACTGGTTGAGGATGAAGAGACAGAAACCTGGTTAGGTAAGGATAGAAGACCTTATCCGTTAGCAAATGTTTCCAATCTTGAAGTTTTGTTAGCTGATAGTTCGTATCAGGATCAAATTAGTCAATTAAAATTTCAGGCATTCTCAGAGGAACATGAATCTAGAGAAGTTGTGGATAGATATGTTGCTGAAGCTCTGAAAGATCCAGAAAGCCGCCTGTATATTTTATTAAAAGACGGTCAGGTTATTGGAACTTGCACGGTTGATTTATCGAGCGATACGAATTACTTCTACGGTTTAGCAATATCAGAACCTGAACGTGGGAAAGGCTATGGGAGCTACTTAGCAAAATTCCTTGTCAACCAACTAATTGAGCAAAATGATAAGAAATTTCAGATTGCAGTAGAAGATAGCAATGTAGGTGCCAAACGTTTGTATGAAAAAATTGGCTTTGTCAAACAGACTCAGGTGGTTTATCTGAATGAGAAAGGAGCAAGGGATTCCGAAGTGTAGAGGCATTCGGACTGAAATTCAATTGAACTCTCAGTGATGAGACTAACTGTTCTTGGATTTTAGCTTTCCTGATTATAATTTATGATTAAAATCTACGACACCATGTCTCGTGATTTGCGAGAATTTGTCCCGATTGAGGACGGCAAAGTAAAGATGTATGTTTGTGGGCCAACGGTGTACAACTATATCCACGTGGGAAATGCTCGTTCAACGGTGGCTTTTGATACCATTCGTCGTTATTTTGAGTACCGTGGGTACGAGGTTTCCTATATTTCCAATTTTACGGATGTGGATGATAAGATTATCAACCGTGCCAAGGAAGAGGGTATCACACCTCAGGAGGTTGCGGACAAGTATATCGCTGCCTTTCGTGAGGATGTGACGGCCTTGGGTGTCAAACCTGCGACTCGCCATCCGCGTGTGGTGGAGTTTATGGATGACATTATTCGCTTTGTGGAAGACTTAATTGAAAAAGGCTTTGCCTATGAGAGTCAAGGAGATGTCTATTTCCGTGTGGAAAAATCTCATAACTATGCCAAGTTGGCCAATAAAACCTTGGAAGATTTGGAGCTAGGTGCTTCAGGTCGAACCGATGAAGAAACGGCTCGTAAGGAAAATCCTGTAGACTTTGCCCTATGGAAAGCTGCCAAATCAGGCGAGATTTCTTGGGACAGTCCTTGGGGACCTGGTCGTCCGGGCTGGCACATCGAGTGTTCAGTCATGTCGACAGAGATTTTGGGCGACACCATTGATATTCACGGTGGTGGAGCTGACCTAGAGTTTCCTCACCATACCAATGAAATTGCCCAGTCAGAAGCCAAAACAGGCAAGACCTTTGCTAACTACTGGATGCACAATGGCTTTGTCAATATCGATAATGTCAAGATGTCTAAGTCCTTGGGCAACTTTATCACCGTACACGATGCCCTTAAAACTCTTGATGGCCAAGTGCTTCGTTTCTTCTTTGCGACTCAACATTACCGCAAGCCTATCAATTTTACAGAAAAGGCGGTGCGTGATGCAGAGACCAATCTCAAGTATCTGAAAAACACCTATGAGCAACCATTTACTGGAACTGTAGATGTTCAAGAGTTACAGGACTTTAAAGACAAGTTTATAGCAGCTATGGATGAGGATTTCAACTCTGCCAACGGTATCACAGTGGTCTTTGAAATGGTCAAATGGATTAACTCTGGCAGCTATGATGCAAGTGTCAAGCAAGCTTTTGCGGATATGTTAGAAGTCTTTGGAATTGTCTTTGTTGAGGAAGTTTTGGATGCAGAGATTGAAGACTTGATCCAAAAACGTCAAGAAGCGCGTGCCAATCGTGACTTTGCGACAGCGGACCAGATCCGTGACCAATTGGCTGCTCAAGGGATTAAGCTCCTTGACACCAAAGATGGAGTGAGGTGGACACATGATTGATGTCAATCTCATTAACGGGATTGCGCTAGCCTTTGAAGGAGATGCGGTGTATTCTATGTATATTCGCCGTCACCTCATCCTCAAAGGTATGACCAAGCCCAATAAACTCCATCAAGAAGCGACCAAGTATGTGTCAGCCAAGGCTCAGGCTCGTTTGATTTCCCTTATGTTAGAGGAGCAAGTTCTAACGGAAAAAGAAGAAGAAATCTACAAACGTGGTCGCAATACCAATAGCCACACCAAGGCCAAAAATGCTGATGTGGTGACTTATCGCATGTCCACAGGTTTTGAAGCAGTCATGGGATATCTCCATATGACTGAAAATCTGGAACGTCTTGAGAGCTTGATTTCGTGGTGCATCCAAAAAGTGGAGGGCTAGGACATGATGTCAAAAGAACTACAAGACTGGTTTCCTGAGGCTCAGATTTCAGACCAACCAGTAGAGAAAGAGGGCTATCTCACTCTCCCTTTAGCTTCTCAGCAGTGGATTTTGCTGGAGGAAGCTGGGCTCAGTGAGCGTGAAAAGCAGTTGGTTTCGCTTTTGACCCAGCAGGAGCAGGCTCGTTCGCTCAATCCTTGGTATTCTTATCTGATTGAGGGCAAGGGACAGGCACCGCAAGCTTTTAAAAAGATTCAGTTGGTTTATTGCCATCTTTCCTATTTTCAGCAGGAAAATCTGGCTTCTTGGTTGGATATGATGCGGACTCTTTTTCCCAACTGTCAGACGGTGATTCAGGTCGGAGCTCAGGATTATGTTTTCGTGCTTCAACAAGACAAATACACCTCTGTACGAGCTATTTTAAGTGATACGATTGAAGCGGTTGAGTATGACTTTGGACTTCGTCTGTCAATCATGTTAGGCCAGGTTTGGTCTCAGACAGGCCATCAAGCCCTATCAGACTTGATTAAAGCAGAGCGGGATTTATTTAAGACTTGGTGGCGTCAGGGTCACCAAGGTGTTCATACTTTTTCTCAGCTCTATCTTTGGAGTATGGGAGAAAGACTCGTGGATTTGAAGGTAATCAAGGAATGCTTGCACCAGATGATTTTGGATCAAGACCAGATTCAGGAAATCATTCTCTCCCTTTGGGAAAATAGTGCTGTCCTAACAAAAACAGCCCAGCAACTCTACTTGCACCGCAATTCTCTCCAATATAAGATTGATAAATGGGAAGAATTGACAGGGCTACAGTTGAAGGAATTGACTGACCTGACCCTGTGTTATCAATTGATTTTACCAGATATTTTATAAAGTTTTGTGCAAGTTGCACAGAACTTTTTTATTTTTTTGGTCACCTTGCCATAGAAATATAAAGCGTTTTCATCTATAATAAAACTATCAAAAGACAAAAGGAGTTCACCTCATGGTAGAATTGAATCTTAAAAATATTTACAAAAAATATCCAAACAGCGAACACTATTCAGTTGAAGACTTCAACTTGGACATCAAAGACAAAGAATTTATCGTTTTCGTAGGTCCTTCAGGATGTGGTAAATCAACAACTCTTCGTATGATCGCAGGTCTTGAAGACATCACAGAAGGTACTGCATCTATCGATGGCGTGGTTGTCAACGACGTAGCTCCAAAAGACCGTGATATCGCCATGGTATTCCAAAACTACGCTCTTTACCCACACATGACTGTTTATGACAACATGGCTTTCGGTTTGAAATTGCGTAAATACAGCAAGGAAGACATCGACAAACGTGTGCAAGAAGCTGCAGCAATCCTTGGCTTGAAAGAGTTCTTGGATCGTAAACCTGCTGACCTTTCAGGTGGTCAACGTCAACGTGTTGCCATGGGTCGTGCCATTGTCCGTGATGCAAAAGTATTCTTGATGGACGAACCTTTGTCAAACTTGGATGCCAAACTTCGTGTATCAATGCGTGCTGAAATCGCTAAAATCCACCGTCGTATCGGAGCTACAACTATCTACGTAACTCACGACCAAACAGAAGCGATGACACTTGCAGACCGTATCGTTATCATGTCAGCAACTAAGAACCCTGCTGGTACAGGTACTATCGGACGTGTAGAACAAATCGGTACTCCTCAAGAAGTTTACAAAAACCCAGTTAACAAATTCGTAGCAGGATTCATCGGAAGCCCAGCTATGAACTTCATCAATGTGAAATTGGTTGGTAGCGAAATTATTTCAGACGGTTTCCGTTTGAAAGTTCCAGAAGGAGCATTGAAAGTTCTTCGTGAAAAAGGCTACGAAGGTAAAGAATTGATCTTCGGTATCCGTCCAGAAGACGTGAATGCAGAACCTGCTTTCCTTGAAACATTCCCAGAATCAGTTGTCAAAGCTACTATTTCAGTATCAGAATTGCTTGGTTCAGAATCTCACCTTTACTGCCAAGTTGGTAAAGACGAATTTGTTGCCAAAGTTGATGCTCGCGACTACTTGCAAACAGGTGCAACAGTTGAACTTGGATTTGACTTGAACAAAGCACACTTCTTCGACGTAGAAACTGAAAAAACAGTTTACTAAGATAAATGAAATGTCAAAACACTGCTAGAGAAATCTGGCAGTGTTTTTTGTGATGTGAATTGATTGAGTGGGAATTTTCTAGTTTTCATATTCTTAAAAAAGTGATAAAATGGTAGGAAGAATTGGAGAGTAGAGATGCCGAAAGAAGTGAATTTAACAGGCGAAGAAGTTGTCGCTTTAACCAAAGAATATTTAACGGAAGAGGATGTCCATTTTGTCCATAAGGCCTTGATCTATGCGGTGGAATGCCATAGTGGTCAATATCGCAAATCAGGTGAGCCTTATATCATTCACCCTATCCAAGTAGCAGGTATCTTAGCTAAGCTCAAGCTGGATGCTGTAACGGTAGCTTGTGGTTTCTTACATGACGTGGTGGAAGATACTGATGCGACCTTGGACGATTTGGAAAGAGAGTTTGGTCCTGATGTACGCGTGATTGTCGATGGGGTTACCAAACTCGGTAAGGTTAAGTATAAATCTCATGAAGAACAGTTAGCTGAAAATCATCGCAAGATGCTCATGGCTATGTCTGAGGACATCCGTGTTATCTTGGTCAAACTGTCTGACCGCTTGCACAATATGCGTACCCTCAAACACCTGCGAAAAGACAAGCAGGAGCGTATTTCCAAAGAAACTATGGAAATCTATGCGCCACTTGCCCACCGTCTGGGGATTTCTAGCGTCAAATGGGAATTGGAAGACCTATCTTTCCGTTATCTCAACCCAACGGAGTTTTACAAGATTACCCATATGATGAAGGAAAAACGCAGAGAGCGTGAAGCCTTGGTGGATGAGGTGGTCACAAAATTAGAGGAATATACGACAGATCGTCACTTGAAAGGGAAGATTTATGGTCGTCCCAAGCATATTTACTCGATTTTCCGCAAAATGCAGGATAAGAGAAAACGGTTTGAGGAAATCTATGACCTGATTGCTATTCGTTGTATTTTGGATACCCAAAGTGATGTTTACGCCATGCTTGGTTATGTGCATGAGCTTTGGAAACCGATGCCTGGTCGGTTTAAAGACTATATCGCTAACCGCAAAGCCAATGGTTATCAGTCTATCCATACGACTGTTTATGGGCCAAAAGGGCCTATTGAGTTCCAGATTCGAACCAAGGAAATGCACGAAGTGGCTGAGTACGGGGTTGCAGCTCACTGGGCTTATAAGAAAGGCATTAAGGGGCAGGTTAACAGCAAGGAATCAGCTATTGGAATGAACTGGATCAAGGAGATGATGGAGCTCCAAGATCAGGCTGATGATGCCAAGGAATTTGTCGATTCAGTCAAGGAAAACTATCTGGCTGAGGAGATTTACGTCTTTACTCCGGACGGTGCTGTCCGTTCTCTTCCAAAAGATTCAGGACCGATTGACTTTGCTTATGAAATCCATACAAAAGTCGGTGAAAAAGCGACGGGTGCCAAGGTCAATGGCCGTATGGTTCCACTGACAACCAAGCTCAAGACAGGGGATCAGGTTGAAATTGTCACCAATCCGAATTCCTTTGGACCGAGTCGTGACTGGCTCAATATGGTCAAGACCAGCAAGGCTCGTAACAAGATTCGTCAGTTTTTTAAAAATCAAGACAAGGAATTATCTGTCAACAAGGGTCGTGAGATGTTGATGGCCCAGTTCCAAGAAAATGGCTATGTAGCCAATAAATTCATGGACAAGCGCCACATGGACCAAGTTTTGCAAAAGACCAGCTACAAGACAGAAGAATCCCTCTTTGCGGCCATCGGTTTTGGGGAAATCGGTGCGATTACCGTCTTTAACCGTCTGACTGAAAAGGAACGTCGTGAAGAAGAACGTGCCAAGGCCAAGGCTGAGGCAGAAGAACTTGTCAAAGGTGGCGAGATCAAGGTTGAAAACAAAGAAACCCTCAAGGTTAAGCATGAGGGTGGAGTAGTCATTGAAGGTGCTTCAGGTCTCCTAGTGCGGATTGCTAAGTGTTGTAATCCAGTGCCTGGTGATGATATTGTCGGCTATATTACCAAGGGTCGTGGTGTGGCTATTCACCGTGTGGACTGTATGAACCTGCGCGCCCAAGAAAACTACGAGCAACGTCTCCTTGATGTAGAGTGGGAAGATCAGTACTCTAGCTCAAATAAGGAGTATATGGCCCATATCGATATCTATGGCCTCAACCGTACAGGACTGTTGAACGATGTACTGCAAGTTCTCTCAAACACAACCAAGAATATCTCGACAGTCAACGCCCAACCAACCAAGGATATGAAATTTGCCAATATCCATGTGTCCTTCGGTATTGCTAACCTCTCGACGCTAACCACGGTTGTAGACAAGATTAAGAGTGTGCCTGAGGTTTATTCTGTCAAACGGACCAACGGCTAATGGTCTGAGTTCTTACTAGAAAGGCTATTATGAAAATCATTATCCAAAGGGTTACAAAAGCACAAGTGAGTATCGAAGGTCAGGTTCAGGGAAAAATCAATCAGGGGCTCTTATTGCTGGTTGGAGTTGGACCAGAGGACCAAGAGGAAGATTTGGACTATGCTGTGAGAAAGCTTGTCAACATGCGGATTTTTTCAGACGCAGAAGGCAAGATGAACCTGTCTGTCAAAGATATTGAAGGAGAAATCCTCTCTATTTCTCAGTTTACCCTCTTTGCAGATACCAAAAAAGGCAATCGTCCAGCCTTTACAGGTGCAGCCAAGCCTGATATGGCATCAGACTTCTATGATGTTTTCAATCAAAAATTAGCGTAAGAAGTGCCCGTTCAGACAGGCATCTTTGGAGCTGATATGCAGGTTGAGCTGGTCAATGACGGACCAGTTACCATTATCCTTGATACGAAAAATAGATAAGAAAGACCAAGCCCAGTCGGCTTGGTTTTTCTTATCTATCACAAAATACTCCAAAATGAAATGGGTTCCTGATAGGCCTTGGGGAAATCTCTTTTCAGGCTTTGGCTTATGCGGTAGGAAGGGATGAGGTGTCCTAAGATTAGGAGAGTTCCCTGAAGGAAAAGTGGCATACCACTTAAACATATCAAGGAGAGAATTATCAAGATATCCCATAGAATGATTTGTAAGGCAAAACGCCAGAATCTCGGTCTAATCTGGGAATAGAGTTGACTGAAGTGGTCACAAAGTTGGTTGGAAAGATAGGTCAATAGCACAGGATGAAAGAAAATGAGCCAACCGCTATAAATCAAAATCCAGTCCCAAGTAAGCCCCCCTTTAAATGTCAAAAGTGCAAGCATAATTCCATCAATGACAAGGAGTTGAATGGTTTTGATGGAGATGATTTTTTTCATGCTAAAACCTCCTTTTCCTTAGAGACACTTCCATAAAGAGATATGTTTGTCGTAAAAGTCTGGATAGTTTTCTCTTAGGTGGCCAGCTGTCATATAATAAAAAGTAGAATGACAAGCAGTGACGATTGGCATAAGAGTGAAAAATCGCTGAGAACTAGTAAAGGCTAAAAGGACAAAAAATAGAAAATCAATGGTGAGCACTCCTAAATAGTAGAAGCGAATCATTTTATTGATTTGAGGATAAATCTCAGCGAATTGATGTTTGAGTCGGTTGACCAAGCGAAATAGCAGGAGTAGCTGAGCAAGGAGGAAAATAAAACCAGAGAGCAAGAGCCAGTCCAAAGCTGTCTCGGGTCTAGTACTAAAAAATGCAAGTAGTAGCAAATCCATGACTGCAATTGCTGTAAAATGGATTCTAAAGAGTTTTTTCATAAGATGACCTCCCTCTTTTATCTAGCTTCATTCTACTCCAAAAGAATGGAAGTTACAAGTAAAATGATAAAAAATTTTAGTAAGGAGATTCTATTAGATTTCTTTATTTGAGTTTCCTCTTATTGTTCCACTTCTTCATCATTCCAGACAAATAAAGCTCCGATTGCATTGAGGATATAAAAGATGTATTTTCCGATATTGGCAAAATTTCCTTGAATGCCAGCCTTTGTCAGCTGAACGAAATTGTAAATCAACCAAAAGCCCCACTGAGTTGTTAGTTTTAGTGCATTTAAAGCATTGGCAATGAGGGACAATGCGAAGGCAATAGTTGTTACGTAGGCAAGGAGATTCATCTTTCCTCCATAGCCGATATAGTTTGTCACAAAGGCAAAGAGGAAGGCGATGATGGAAATGATGATGGCCGCTAATTTTAGCTGTTTTTGACTCATTTGGTTGGGTCTGCCTTCTTGCGAAGCTTCCCATTTCTTAATAGCAAAGGTATAAATGAGGAAGGTGACGGGATAGGTAATGATGGCCGCCTTATTTCCAAGGATATAATCAATAGCACCGGACAAAATGGTATTAACAATACCAAAATAATTTCCCCATTTGCTTAATTTTCCCGTAAAACGAGTGGACAACATGGAAATCCCAACGTTGGTTACGGAAATCAATCCAAAGGGTACAAGAGCTGTCCATGGTCCCCAGTCTACAAATTTATCGAGGCGGGAGTTGAGGTAACCAGATGCAATCGCAATTCCAACGACCAGAGCAACTCCAAAGAGGTCAAACCATTTAGACGTAGCAAAAATTTTGAGTGATTTTTTCATAGGTTAAGGTATCTTTCTTGTTTTTTACAAACATTCTACAACTAAATGAAAGTAAAATCAAATGATAGAAATAAAACCCTGAAAATCAAACTTTCAGGGTTGGTAGGGGACTTGAGAAATTAGTTGATTTTCTCGACATAGAGTTGTTTGGCAATGTCCATATTCACTTGTAAATCTTCATTTTTAGTGAGGATAGTGAAGGTATTGCTGAAGCCATCAAACTGCTTGACTTGGAGCGAATCTCCGATGTGAAGTGAGTGCTTGTCCAGATAATGGAGAATGTCAAAGCTATCATGCACACGAGTCAGGCGGTAGGATCCAGCTTCCTTGATATCAGCTAGTGGCAGGTTATTGATTTCAACTAGGAGTTCTCCCTTGGCAGGAATGGTTCCTCCGTGGGGGCAGGTCTTGGGGAATCCTAGTAGTTTATCCAGTCTTTCCACGAACAGGTCAGAGACAGTATGTTCCAAGACTTCAGCTTCCTCGTGAATCTGGTTACTCGTATAGTCTAAATGATGGACTAGAAAAACTTCAATCAAACGGTGCTTACGATAGAGCTCAGAGACCAGTTTGAGGCCGATGTCAGTCAGTAGATAGCCGCATTCCTTGTCCTTGAGGATGAGGTTTTCGCTCTTCATCCGTTTAATCATTTCAGTTACGGCAGGGGGAGAGACTTGCATGCGGGCAGCAATTTCCTTGTTGGTAATCTTATGCAAATCTATGCCAATTTCATAAATACACTTTAGATAATCTTCTTTATTCGGGGTCATTCGTTTCCTCTTGTCTAATATCTTTATCTAGTATATCAAAAAAAGCTAGATTTCTCTAGCTATCTGCCACAATGGCTTCTAATTTAGTTCTTTAGCAGCTGCAATTGCGGCTTCGAAGTTTGGTTCAGAGTTGATATTGTCCACGTATTCAACGTAGCGAATAGTATTGTCAGTATCGAGGACAAAAACTGCGCGTGCCAATAGGTGCCACTCATTGATTAAGAGGGCATAATCACGTCCAAAGGAATGGTCGAAATAGTCTGAGAGCATGATGGCATTTTCAATGCCTTCAGCACCACACCAACGTTTTTGGGCAAATGGTAGGTCCATAGAAACAGTCAATACGACTGTGTTGTCCAGTCCAGCCAGTTCTTCATTAAAACGACGCGTTTGAGTTGAGCAGATGCCTGTATCGATAGAAGGCACGACACTCAAGACTTTTTTCTTTCCATCAAAATCAGCCAGAGATTTTTTAGAAAGGTCTGTTGTAGTAAGTGAAAAATCAAGTGCCTTGTCGCCGACTTGTAGTTGTTTACCTGTAAAGCTCACAGGATTTCCGAGAAAAGTTACCATAGGATACTCCAATCTTTTTTCTTCCATTTTAGCTGAAACAGCCGGAATTTTCCAATGATTTGACCGGAAATGTGGGCAGAGAAAAAACGCCAGCTCATGTGAGAATGACGTTTTTCAGAGGCTTATACTCAATGAAAATCAAAGAGCAAACTAGGAAGCTAGCCACAGGCTGTACTTGAGTACGGCAAGGCGACGCTGACGTGGTTTGAATTTGATTTTCGAAGAGTATTATTTTGCCAATCCTTCAGCAATCTTGTCAAGGTTGTATTTCATCATGTTGTAGTAGCTGTCGCCTTCTTTACCTTGTTCTGCGATAGAGTCAGTAAAGATTTGTGCGTAGATTGGGATGTTTGTGTCTTGTGAAACAGTCTTCATTGGACGGTCATCCACACTTGATTCTACAAAGAGTGAAGGAACTTTTGTTTGGCGAAGTTTTTCAACCAAGGTTTTGATTTGTTCAGGAGTTCCTTCTTCTTCAGTGTTGATTTCCCAGATATAGGCACTTGGGACACCGTAGGCTTTAGAGAAGTATTTGAAGCATCCTTCGCTGGTTACAATGAGTTTTTTCTCAGCAGGGATGTTGTTAAATTTCTCTTTAGCTTCCTTATCAAGCTTGTCTAGTTTTTCAGTATATTCTTTGAGATTTTTTTCGTAGAATTCCTTATTGCTAGGGTCTTTCGCGCTCAATTGTTTTGCGATATTTTTAGCAAAGATCATACCGTTTTCAAGGTTAAGCCAAGCGTGTGGGTCTTCTTTGCCTTTTTCGTTTTGACCTTCAAGGTAGATAACATCAACGCCTTCGCTGACTGCAAAGTAGTCTTTGTTTTCAGTTTTCTTAGCATTTTCTACCAATTTTGTAAACCAAGCATTGCCACCTGTTTCAAGGTTGATACCGTTATAGAAAATCAAATCAGCTTGAGAAGTTTTCTTGACGTCTTCAGGGAGTGGTTCGTATTCGTGTGGGTCTTGGCCAACAGGAACGATACTGTGAAGATCAATCTTGTCACCAGCAATATTTTTAGTAATATCAGCGATGATTGAGTTTGTAGCAACAACTTTTAGTTTTTGACCAGAAGCTGCATCTTTTTTTCCACTTGCACATGCTACAAGAGCAATGACGGAAAGAAAGAGAACGAGTAATGTACCTAATTTTTTCATTAGATCCTCCAATTTATTGGGGTTTTGCCCCTTATTTTAACAAATGTTTATTTTTCAGTTTCAAATATCGTTGTTTTGGAGCGATAAAGAAGCTAATGAGAAAGAAACTAGCGGCTGTAAGCACGATACTAGAACCTGCCGCAACGTTAAAGCTATAGCCGATAAAGAGCCCCAAAACTGAAGCTGTCGCTCCAAATGTTGAGGAAAGGAAAATCATGCTTTTCAGGCTATTAGCATACAGATAAGCAGTTGCCGCTGGGGTAATCAGCATGGCTACAATCAGGATAGTTCCGACACTTTGCATGGCTGTCACAGACACGAGAGTTAGGAGTACCATGAGAAGGTAGTGATAGAAATTGACAGGCATTCCCATGGCTTTAGCCAAGAGTTCATCAAAGGATGTTATCAAGAGTTGCTTGAAGAAAATCCAGATTAACAAGAGAATGGCTGCCCCCACACCCATAGTAATAAACATATCCGTATCTTGGACGGCCAGGATATTACCAAAAAGAATATGGAAAAGGTCAGTTGAACTTTTAGCGACACTAATCAAGATGATACCGAGGGCTAAGAAAGAAGAAAAGGTAATGCCGATGGCGGTATCGCTTTTGATAATCGAGTTTCCCTTGATGTAGGTAATGATGATAGCAGCTAGTAGTCCGAAGACAATGGCTCCGATAAAGAAGTCAACGCCCAAGATGAAGGAGAGGGCTACACCTGGCAAGACAGCATGTGAAATGGCATCTCCCATGAGTGACATCCCGCGTAGAATGATGAAACATCCTACAGCTCCAGCTACGACCCCGACGACAATGGCTGTTATCAAGGCATTTTGTAAGAAATGGAATTTTTGTAATCCATCGATAAATTCTGCAATCATAGGTCACCTCCACTGAAAAAGAGTCGATTACCGTAAGCTTCTTTAAGATTGGCTTCGGTAAAGGTTTCTTTGGTTGGACCAAAGGCAATCACTTCTCGATTGACAAGCAAGACTTGATCGAAGTAGTGAGGAACCTTGCTGAGGTCGTGGTGGACGATGAGAACCGTCTTCCCAGCTTTTTTCAAATCTCTCAGCGTATTCATGATGATTTCCTCACTGACAGAATCAATCCCAACAAAGGGTTCATCCAAGAGGATATAATCGGCTTCCTGCACCAAACATCTGGCAATCAAAACCCGCTGGAATTGACCTCCAGACAGTTGACTGATTTGCCGTTCAGCATAGTCAGCTAGGCCGACGATTTCAAGGGCTTCCTCTACTTTTCTCCAATGTTTAGAGTTTAAACTATGAAAGAGTGGGATAGAGGGAAATAGTCCTAGCGAGACGCATTCCTTGACCTTGATGGGAAAGTTGTAGTCGATATTGATTTTTTGTTCGACATAGGCAATTCGGTGTAAGGATTTTTTAACTTCCTTGTTATCGAGAAATGCCTGACCTTGATGTGGGATAATTCCCAGCATCCCTTTTAATAATGTTGATTTTCCAGCACCGTTTGGGCCAATGATACCTGTAATTGTCGGTCCATGGAGCACTAGTGAAATATCCTTAAGTGCCGACGTTTCCTTGTAGGAGACACTGAGGTTTTCGATACGTATCATAAACTTATATTCCTCCTGTCTCTTAATATACATTAAAAAAAAAATTAAGTCAAGTTAATTTTTGAAAAAATTAAAATAATAACTGAAAAATGATGGAAAAGGAAAGTTCATTTTTAATTGCATTCCCAAGCAATTTTTGTTAAGCTAGCAATAACTTAAAAAAATGAAAGCGAGAACAAGATGACACGTTATCAAGATGATTTTTATGATGCAATCAATGGAGAATGGCAACAGACAGCTGAAATCCCAGCAGATAAGTCTCAAACAGGAGGTTTTGTTGATTTAGACCAGGAAATTGAAGACTTGATGTTGGTGACAACAGACAAGTGGTTGGCAGGTGAAGAGGTGCCTGAGGATGCTATCTTGGTAAACTTTGTCAAATACCACCGCCTAGTTCGTGATTTTGACAAGAGAGAAGCTGACGGTATCACACCTGTCTTACCACTCCTTAAAGAATTCCAAGAATTAGAGACTTTTGCGGATTTTACAGCTAGACTAGCAGAGTTTGAACTTGCAGGAAAACCTAACTTCCTTCCTTTTGGTGTATCGCCAGACTTTATGGATGCCAGAATCAACGTTTTATGGGCAAGTGCTCCAGGAACGATCTTGCCTGACACAACCTACTATGCAGAAGACCATCCACAGCGCGAGGAATTATTGAACCTTTGGAAAGAAAGTACTGCTAATCTCCTCAAAGCCTATAACTTCTCAGATGAAGAAATCGAAGATCTTTTAGAGAAACGATTGGAGTTGGACCGCCGTATCGCAGCAGTCGTACTTTCAAACGAAGAGAGTTCAGAATATGCTAAACTTTACCATCCATATTCTTATGAAGATTTCAAAAAGTTTGCTCCTGCACTTCCTTTAGATGATTTCTTCCAAGCAGTGATTGGACAAACTCCAGACAAGGTTATCGTTGATGAAGAACGTTTCTGGCAAGCAGCTGAGCAATTCTATAGTGAAGAAGCTTGGCCTTTGCTCAAGGCAAGCTTGATCTTGAGTGTGGTCAATCTTTCAACCAGCTATTTAACGGAAGAAATCCGTGTCTTGTCTGGTGCCTATAGCCGTGCGCTTTCTGGAGTTCCAGAAGCCAAAGACAAGGTCAAGGCAGCCTACCAGCTAGCACAAGGTCCATTCAAACAAGCCTTGGGTCTCTGGTATGCCCATGAAAAATTCTCTCCAGAAGCTAAGGCAGACGTGGAGAAAAAAGTGGCAACTATGATTGATGTCTATAAGGAACGTTTGGCTAAAAATGACTGGCTGACTCCAGAAACTCGTGACAAGGCCATCGTCAAACTCAATGTTATCAAGCCTTATATCGGTTACCCAGAAGAATTACCAGAACGCTACAAGGACAAGGTAGTGGATGAGACTGCTAGTCTTTTTGACAATGCTCTAGCCTTTGCGCGTGTGGAAATCAAACACAGTTGGAGCAAGTGGAATCAGTCTGTAGACTACAAAGAATGGGGCATGCCTGCTCATATGGTCAACGCCTACTACAATCCACAGAAGAACCTGATTGTCTTCCCAGCGGCTATTTTACAAGCACCTTTCTATGACTTGCATCAGTCATCTTCTGCTAACTACGGTGGTATTGGGGCAGTTATTGCCCATGAAATTTCCCACGCCTTTGATACCAACGGAGCTTCCTTTGATGAAAATGGTAGCCTCAAGGATTGGTGGACAGAGAGCGACTATGCTGCCTTCAAGGAGAAAACACAAAAAGTTATTGACCAATTTGATGGACAAGATTCTTATGGAGCAACCATCAACGGTAAATTGACTGTATCAGAAAACGTGGCTGACTTGGGAGGAATCGCTGCAGCGCTTGAAGCTGCCAAGAGAGAACCAGATTTCTCGGCAGAAGAATTCTTCTACAACTTCGGTCGCATCTGGCGCATGAAAGGTCGCCCAGAATTTATGAAACTTTTGGCTAGCGTCGATGTGCACGCGCCAGCCAAACTCCGTGTCAATGTACAAGTACCAAACTTCGATGATTTCTTTACAACCTATGATGTCAAAGAAGGAGACGGTATGTGGCGTTCGCCAGAAGAGCGCGTGATTATTTGGTAATGAATGGTATTTACCAAATGAAATACTAAAATCCGTAAATCTGTATAAGATGGGTTAAAGAGGTTAACATGAAGAAATTTTTAATGGTGCTTTCAGCTATTCTTACTGTTTTTGTTTTAGCATCTTGTGGTGCAAACAAAAAAGAGGAAAAAATAGAACCTTCGGCAACACAATCGTCTTCTACAAAAGAGGAACAGAAGGAAACCTCTACGAAGTCAGAGAGCCAAACTAGTACGAGCTCTTCAATGGCAACGCCGTCAACAACAATGGAAACGAAAAGTGAAGCAGGAAAAGATTTGTACGAGGGTGTAATAGAGCGGTACAATCACTATCAGGCTCTTTTAAGTAGTGGTGACCGAGAATCCTTGTATGAAAAGTTGAAACAGAACAAGATTTTTTCTGAAGAGTATGGCTATATCTTTACACTAAGCACCTATGATAAACCAGCTAGTTTCCATTATGTGTTTGCTGATTTAAATAATGATGGTCAGGATGAATTGATTATTGGAGATAAAAAATATATAGGGGCCATTTACTATTTAGAGAATAAAAAACCAAAGTTGCTTCATACGGCTTATGTAGCTTCTGCAGGTGGTTTTCGTTCCAGTTTAGTTATTTATGAAAACGGTCAAGTCAGATATGCAGACTGGCAGTCAACACGACCAGAAATGAACTTAAGTCTGTATGCTTTTGATAAAGACGGAGTACAGAAGATTAAAGAAGGTATATTTCAAATTGGTAGTGATCAAAAGCCAGAGCAAATCTTAGAGATTTCTTCTAATGAACTTGATTTAGCTAAATTTGATTGGAAAGAATTTGAGCCAGTCAACTAGTATTTGATGAAATTTAAAACTAAGCTAGATTCTAAAGTCACAAAATAGCAGTACACAAAAACCAAGGATAAAAATTCCTTGGTTTTTTGCTTACTAGAAAAAAGGATTGAAGGTCTTTTCGTGAGCAATAGTAGTAGCTGGACCATGTCCTGGATAGACATCGTAGTTTGGTAGAGTGAAGAGTTGAGTCTGGATACTATGGAGGAGTTGTTCTATGCTACCAGTTGGAAGATCCGTCCGTCCGATTGTTTCACGGAACAGAGCATCACCTGTCAAGACCAAATGAGCTTGCGGAAAGACGATAGAAACACCGCCGATAGAGTGCCCTGGTGTTGGCAAGACAGTAAAACGAAATTCCTCTAGTTGGTATTCTTCGTCAAAGATAAAAGTGTGTTCTGCAGGTTTTGCGACCACATCTGCCATATCATCGTGGCGGGGAAGCCCAGAGAGATTATCGACAGGAGTATAGAGCCAGCTAGCTTCGCTCTCTGCGATATAGACAGGAGGGTTGCTAAAAGTCTCACGAACCAAGTCCAGGCTCATGATATGGTCATAATGGGCGTGGGTCAAGAGAATAGCACAGATTGGTTTGTTGATCTTCTCGATGGTCTGACGAATGGCTTCCCAATGGCTACCAGGATCGACAACGATGAGGTGTTTTTCGCCTTCTAGGTAATAGGTATTTTCATAGGCAACAGGATTCACGGTTTTATGGATTTTCATACTAGCTCCAATCTTAAAGAATGTACTAATACTCTTCGAAAATCTCTTCAAACCGCGTCAACTTTATTTGCAACCTCAAAGCAGTGCTTTGAGCAGCCTACGGCTAGCTTCCTAGTTTGCTCTTTGATTTTCATTGAGTATAAATTAAGTATAGCACAGTTGGGGAGAATAAAGTGGATAGAAAGTCCTTCTTTGAGAAATTGGATAACCTTATAGATGGTCTACTTTGATCTTCCAAGAGCTTTTATACCTTATTTGTAGTGAACCTCTATCATTACGAGTTCATTTGTGGTAAGATGTGTATAAGTCATTTATGTTAGTTCCTTTCAGAAAAATGAGGTAGTTTATCTGAACTTAACATAGATGGCTTTTTCTGTCTAGCTTAATTTTACAAATTTGGAATTGAAAAAACTTCACCCTTGAGTTTATTTAATGAAGAATATACGTTATCATTCAGATGGCTTAGAAGGGTGTGAATTCGATACAGCTACTGATAAAACATATAAAATTATATACTGTAATGATTTATATTATATATAATTTAAAGATTTCCTAAGAGAGATATTCTAGATTACCGCTTCGTAGAGACTAAGAAACTTCCAAATGGCGACACAGTTCATGTTTATGAAAAAATTATTCCTTCTGTGAAACCAGAGCTTGCGAAACCATCAAAACTAGCTAAGGAATTTCCTAATACTGGTACAGAAGATCACTCTAGCCTAGCAGCTCTTGGACTTCTTGGAGTATTGAGCGGATTTGGTCTTGTGGCACGCAAGAAAAAAGAAGACTAATGTTTTAATCATTAAAGATTAAACAAAGGAATTCAATTTCATAAATGAAAAGAACCTAAGACAAAATAGTTCTCAGCCACAAAAAAGCTAGAGATTTCCAATAGCGGAACTCTAGCTTTTTAATTTTGAGTCGTTCTCTTATTGTATTTTAGGAGGTTATTGGCCATAAGTACCAATCCCATGTCAATTCTCACTTGACGCTTCCCTCTCAGATTCCATCTCTTGT